>CAZZGV010000197.1:0-3837 GCA_964654255.1 uncultured Legionella sp.
CCCAAGCTAAAACAGGCAGTGGCAAAACAGCAGCATTTGGTTTGTCATTGTTAAACAATTTGAATATCAATCATTTTGCGGTTCAAGTTTTAGTGTTATGTCCTACACGCGAATTAGCAGATCAAGTAGCACAAGCATTACGGCAATTAGCACGACTGATGCCTAACATAAAAGTGCTGAATTTATCTGGTGGTATGCCGATGAAACCACAACTGGACTCACTAAGACATGGTGCCCATATCATCGTAGGCACACCTGGCAGAGTACAAAAACATTTAAATAAAGAAACGTTATCTCTTAATAAATTACAAACATTAATTTTAGATGAAGCGGATCGCATGCTAGACATGGGATTCTTTGATGCGATTAAAGAGGTTATTGATGCTTGCCCAACAAAACGACAAACACTTCTATTTTCAGCAACATATCCCAAAGAAATAAAACAACTAGCTAGCCAATTTATGGTCGACCCTAAACGAGTCATAGTGGAGGAATCAAGTGCTGAATTAGATATAGAGCAATGTTTTTATGAAGTAAACCACCCAGATGATAAATTTTCTTTGTTAAAAACATTACTCTTGCATCATAAACCCACATCGACACTCATTTTTTGTAACACGAAAGATCAAACCACTCGATTAGCTCATCTGCTTGTCAATGAAGGTTTTAGCGCAACTGCCTTAAATGGCGACATGGAGCAACATGAGCGCGACATAGCAATCATCCGTTTTGGAAATCAAAGCTGTTCTATTCTCGTAGCAACAGATGTAGCTGCCCGCGGCTTAGACATTAAAGACCTTTCTGCTGTTATTAATTTTGACCTAGCATTTGAGCCCGAAACCCATATTCATCGTATTGGACGCACGGGTCGTGCCGGCAGTAAAGGTTTAGCCATCAGCTTAACCACCCCAGCAGATGCACAACGATTATGCACCATTGAAGCAGAATTAACACAACCACTACCATGGGGAACGTTACAAAAACTGCATCCAACTGACTTATCTGTGTTGCAACCCACGATGAAGACGCTATGCTTATGTGCTGGGAAAAAAGATAAAATTCGACCAGGTGATATTCTAGGCGCATTAACAAAAGACGCGGGCTTAGCTGGAGATATGATTGGAAAAATTAATGTAACTGCTACTTATTCCTATGTGGCAATACATCAAAATCACATTGACACAGCTTACCGACATTTCCAACATGGAAAATTAAAAGGTCGGAAAATTCTTGCGAAAAAAATCAGGTAATCAACAGCAAACTAAAACTAGCCTATAATTGCTAAATTTCTTGACATTTCATGGCGTCTTGAATTGATTAATGATCACCTTGGTCTTATAATGAACCAATCCAGACCCACCTCTCTTGCAAAGAATTCATATGAATACCCAGCAATTTAAATATATTTTTAAAAAATTTAGACAAGGTAATATTGCCGAGTGGAACTATTTTACACAATTCGGCCGTGGCCTCAGCGATGATGAAAAACAAATTCAGATAACTGAACTCGAAACATATATCAAACATAGTCACGAAAATGAACTAGGTACTAGTATCTATTTGAAGGGTTACATTAATTTTATTCAAACCAAGTATGCTGAAGAAATAGAATGCTACAAACGTGCTAGCGCTCTAGGTAATACCGCAGCTATGGTAGCCCTTGCCAACATCTACAAAACTCGCAGATTATACCCCCTATATAATATTCAAGCATCACAAGCTGCTAATCTAAAAAAAGAAGCGGCGGATCTTTACCAAAAAGCAGCAAACACTCGATGTATTGATGCTATGGTATACCATAACGTGCACAATGCTTTTGAGTCATATCAGAACAGGGCTAAAAATAGTCCTTATGCGAATACAAGTTACGGCTATCAATTTAAAGAACAAGGCGATTTTATTCTAGCTGAACAATATTATAAAAAAGCCCTAGAGCTTGATAGCGGATATACTTTAGCATTAATTAAGCTTGGTGATTTGTATAAATTAAAAAAACAGGTTCCTGAAGCAATAGCATGCTACAAAAAAGCGGTAGCTTTAGAGGATAGCCAAGCCATGGTATCCCTTGCGGCTCTACTGGCTACATTCCCATCTCCAAGCCTTGATGAAATTGAACGCCTTTTAAGACAAGCAACTGCATTAGGTAATCATTGGGCCATGCAAAGGCTTGCTGTGTTTCTTAATAGAGAGAATAAAAATTCTACTGAGATTGAAAAATTGTTTGAACGCTCAGCGGAATTAGGCAACGATATTGCCATGGATAATTTTGCGACGTATCTTCGCTATAAAAATAACCAAGACCCCAGCAAAATTAAACAACTTTACAACAATGCGATTGCATGCGGGCGCTCAAAAGCTACCGAGCACCTTAAACACTTTGAAGAGTCCATTAGAAGTACTCCAGCAATCGAAGCCATTCAACCTCCAGCCCTTGGAACAAGATATATAAGCGTTTTAAAAAAACTTCAAAATATACAATTCTCAAAAATACCGCCCATTGCTCCAAACTTACCAACATCAGAATATGAGGCACAACTCAATTGCGCTGTCGAAAGAAGTCTCTTGAGCTTAATTGCCCTGATAAATAAAACAAAGCCTATTTCCAATAACGTTGTCGAAGCGCTAGAAGCACTCTATGCATATTTTGAAGTGCTTGCAAAGAAAAATGATGAACCAAATACCGATTCTTTAAGTGCAGAGAGAGCCGCAGCCCACGCTAATTTTAAAGAAAAAATAAACCATTTACCGGGTCATCCTAATCCAGCATTAAACGCTGTTGGAATAGCGTTTTTATCGCTAGGAGCGCTTATCTTAGCAGCGCTTGCGACAACAGTAGGTCTTGGGTTGATGATACCTTCAGCGGCTATAGCAACGCCAGCAATTGCAGGGCTCGGGGTCGCTATGGTTTCAGGTGGTTTAATTGGCATGTTTGCTAGTAGTGCAAAGCAAGGCTCGTATTACAGCCAAACTAAGATACTGGATACAATCATAGACGAGGATCAAGGCTTAACTAACATAACTATCAGTTTAGGTGGGTAACTCACTGCTTTATCATTACCCACGTTAAAAGAGTTTTATTCTTTCAATTAAACGTAGCAGCAACGCTACTTTGTTAAGGATAAATACACATCATACTGAGCACCTTTACCTTGCAGATCAAATTTATGCGAGCCACGGCGTTGAGCAGCCATTTTTACTGGGCCGTCGGAGCGATTAGGCATGGTCCAGTTAGCTTTTAGAGTGCCTTTCACATTTTTTATATTCACACGAACCAATCCTATTACATCATCTGGATTGTAAAATGCCTCGTCACTTTCCATCAATGAAACAATCACATTCACAGATTCACCAGGTTTTAATGGCTCAGACCATAATGTAACATTTGAAATTTTATTGATAAGTTTAGACGACCAGTGAATAGGTTTTTCAGGAACACGTAAATAATGGACTGGTTTATTAGCTTGATAAACACTGATATCAAAATAAAGCTCATCACCATCCATTTCTTGAGCATGTATTATATTAAGGTGATCCAAAATCAGTTGAGGTTTTAGATTAGTATTCGCAGCCATTACAACCGACGAAAACAAACTAGCCAATATTAATAATGTCATCCGTTTCATAAACTACTCCTAATAATAAATCACTTACCAGAACCACCAGCCCCAGGACCACTCATATTAGTCAAACTTAACAAATGCGTCATAATATAATTTAATATACCGTAAGTTCCCTCAAAATTCATTGCTAAAACACCCGCAATAACAAAGGTTAATCCCTTAGGACCTTCTTGTTTACCAGGCTCACTGCTATACACTAACAAAACACAACCGCGCA
>CAZZGV010000198.1:0-3786 GCA_964654255.1 uncultured Legionella sp.
AGGATCTGCTGCCTTTGTTAGAAAATGCGACAATGAGTGTTGTTGGGCCGGGTCTTGGTGAAACTGAATGGGCAAATACGTTATTTCAAGCTGCTATTGCGTCACAACTCCCTCTTGTTATTGATGCTTCTGCTTTACGCTTGTTGGCATTTAATCCACAGCACGATGATAACTGGGTTCTCACCCCACATCCAGGCGAAGCGGCAAATTTGCTTTCATGCTCTGTTGCAGATATTCAGGCTGATCGTTACAAGTCCGCTAAGCTCATTCAACATCAATATGGCGGTACCGTGGTGCTTAAAGGTGCTGGGTCGGTGATAAAGAGCGGTGATGCAGGCTCTTACATTTGTAATGCAGGGAATCCAGGCATGGCAAGTGCTGGTATGGGTGATGTGTTAAGTGGGGTTATTGGTGGTTTAGTGGCCCAAGGGGTGTCGTTGGCTGATGCTGCTAAGTTAGGCGTGTGGCTACATGCTCGAGCTGGTGATGAGGCAATTTTAACGCAAGGAGAGCGTGGTTTAATGGCGAGTGATTTGCTCCCGCATTTACGTCGTCAAATTAATAAATATATATAGGTAAGTTGCTTATGAATTTTACAATAAATATGGACTTGCCAAATGAGGCTGTAAGTGAGGACATAGCAGCGCGGCTTGCAACTTGCTTGAGCTCACCGTTAGTGTTAACGTTCAGTGGTGATATAGGTGCCGGTAAAACCACATTTATTCGCGCTATGTTGCGCCGTTTAGGTGTACAAACGGCGATTAAAAGTCCCACATTTTCCTTGGTTGAAAGTTATCACAGTGAAGGTTTACACGTTCATCACTTTGATCTCTATCGTATTCATGACGAAGCTGAACTTGATTACATTGGTTTTCGTGATTATTTTTCGGCTAATGCTGTTTGCTGCATCGAATGGCCGGAGCGAGCCCCAGGGTATCTTGCTATGGCAGATATTAAATTTACCTTGGATTTAAATGGCCTTGGACGCCAGATGCAAGCTGTTGCATTGAGCTCTTCTGGCGCAGCAGTTTTGTCTTGTCTCGCAGGTGAATAATGCGCGTGCTAATAAGCCCTCAAAAATTAGTGGTTTTAGTTATTTTCATGTTGTTTTGCCGGATATCAATTGCTGCAAAACTCGATTCAATGGTTGTTAAAGAGGATGCGGGTAGAACCTCTATTATTTGCATGTTCACCGGCCCCATTACCCATAAAGCATTTACATTAACTAACCCAAATCGCATCGTTGTTGATATCGATAAAGCAACGTTAGCAATCGATGTTAATCGCGTGCCTTTACAAAAGGGTTTGGTGGCCCATGTACGCAGTGGGCGGATCAATCAGCAAACCTTACGATTGGTATTTGATGTTAATAGCCCAGTAAGGATAAAAGCGACAACCTGGGTGCTTGCAAATGCGAAGCAGGGATTGCGTATTGATTTATTACAAAAAAATGGTGGGTCTGCACAAGCAATACGTACGCCGCCTGCTCCTTTAGCTAGCAAAACAGTCAATGTCGTTGCTACACATAGGGCGCCTGTGCACGTGAAGCACTCGCCTTCTAAATCCTTGCGTGACGTTATCATTGTTTTAGATCCGGGGCATGGTGGTAAAGATCCTGGTGCTATTGGGCAACGACGTAGTGCTGAAAAAAATGTAGTATTGGCGATTGCACTTAAATTAAAACAGTTGATTGATAAGCAACCAGGAATGCATGCTGTTTTGACGCGTAATGGTGATTATTATGTTGGTTTACGTGAGCGATTAAATATAGCCAGACGCTACAATGGTGATATATTTGTGTCTATCCATGCTGATGCGTTTATTAATCAGCACTCTAATGGCGCTTCGGTTTTTGCGCTTTCACCAAATGGAGCCACTAGCGAAGCGGCTCGTTGGCTTGCTGAAAAAGAGAATTATTCGGAGTTGGGTGGTGTGAATTTGTCTGATTTAGATGACCAGAATGGGGTTATACGCACAGTATTACTTGATTTATCACAGACAGCAACAATCAGTGCTAGTTTGAAAATGGGTAACCAAGTTTTGCGTCATATGGATAAAATTACCACGTTACATAACAGTGCTGTAGAACAAGCGCGCTTTGTGGTATTGAAGTCACCAGACATTCCTTCCGTTCTGGTTGAAACAGGTTTTATTACTAATTTGCAGGAAGAAAAGAACTTAACTAATCCTAATTATCAAGCAAAATTGACGGCAGCTATTTTTGAGGGGCTAAAGCGTTATTTTTCGGATTATCCTCCACAAGGAACGCGACTTGAGGTTATGTCGGGTGCAAATTTACATGTCGTCCAACGAGGCGAATCGTTACCTGTTATTGCTAAAGGTTATAACGTCTCTGTGGCTGCAATAAAATCGACCAATCATTTATCAGGCTCCTCTGTTAAGCCAGGACAGCGGCTAACCATTCCTAGGTCTTTGGCATGAGGCCAAGGATTCAGCAATTATCAATGACGGTTGCCAATCAAATTGCTGCTGGTGAGGTGATTGAAAGACCAGCCTCTGTTGTAAAGGAGTTATTAGAAAATGCATTAGATGCGAATGCAGATACGATTAACATAGAGATCGGTTTCGGTGGTTTAAACCAGATAAAAATTAGCGATAATGGTATTGGAATTATTGCTGATGATCTTCCTTTGGCTATAGCTGCTCATGCAACTAGTAAAATTAAACAACTTAATGATTTATATTCAATTACGAGCATGGGTTTCCGTGGCGAGGCACTAGCGAGTATTGCGTCAGTGTCAACATTATCGTTGAGTTCTAAACCAGACGAACAAGAACACGCTATGATGCTGCGCTTTAATAATGGCGTTTTAAACTTGTCGCCTTGTGCACGGACGCGGGGGACAACGGTTGATGTTTGTGATTTATTTTTTAATGCACCGGTTCGAAAAAAATTTCTTAAATCAGCTCGCAGTGAGTATCAAGCAATAGAAATGGTTGTGAAGCGTTTTGCGTTAAGTGCTTCTAATATTGCAATAACCTTAAAGCATGATGATAAGTTGCAGTTGATGTTGCCTGCAGCAACATGCGAAAAGACCCAGTTAGTACGGCTTAGAAAATTATTGGGAAAAGAATTTATTGAGCAAGCGATTTATCTGGATGTTGAGCAGGATAAAATGCGTTTACATGGCTGGGTGAGTGGACCGCGTTATGAGCGTAGCCAGAACGATAAGCAATGGCTATATGTAAACCAGCGAATGGTAAAAGATAAATTAATAAATCATGCGTTTAAACAAGCGTATGATGGTTTGCTGCATCCTGGTCGTCATTCGGCATGTGTTTTGTATTTTACAATTGCTGCCGAGCTTGTGGATATTAATGTTCATCCTACGAAGCATGAAGTACGTTTTCAGCAGCCAAGATTAGTGCATGATTTTATTGTATCGAATCTTTCCCAAGCGTTAATGCAAACGGAACAGAAAATAATACCTGTGGTAGACGAGAGTAAGCAGCATAGCGAAGTCCGAGAGGCTTATGTTAAGCAGCCTTTGAGAGCGATGACTCAGATACAGGAGCCTGCTTTAAACCAGTGGGTTGTTTTAAATCATCAGTTTGTGTTGGTCATGGTAAGTGGGCAGCCATATATAGTGGATATTGCAGAGGCGCAGCAATACCGCTTGTTAGCGATGCTTCATCAACAAACCTATCCTTTACCAAGCCGGCCGTTGCTTGTACCAGTAAGACGAACAATTGAAGCCATTCATCTTCAATTGTTTTAGCAGTATCAACCTGTGTTGGCAGAATTTGGAATTCATTTTGATTGGA
>CAZZGV010000199.1:0-3758 GCA_964654255.1 uncultured Legionella sp.
TTTTACCTAAAGGTACTCTTAAAGCCCTTTAAGACGTTGTAGGGATACGTAAAAATGCAAAATAAATATCCACTTTGGAAGAATTTTTTGTTGTTGATGATTGTTGTGTTCGGCTTCTTATATGTATTACCGAACTTGTACAGTGAGCATCCTGTTGTACAAATCTCATCACAAGCACCTATTGATCCGCAGAAATTAGAGTCAAAAGTACAAGCAGCATTAGATGCCGCTAAAATTAAATACCAAGCAATCACCGTTAATGGTGAGCGTTTGGAAATTCGATTTGCCTCTACTGATATCCAATTATTGGCGCGCGATGTTATTAAGAATAGTTTGGGTAACCAATATACAGTTGCTTTGAATCTTGCTCCATCGACGCCTCAATGGCTGGATAAAATCCATGCCGAACCAATGAAGCAAGGGCTTGATCTGCGCGGTGGTGTGCATTTTCTTTTAGAAGTGGATATTGAAAGCGTTGTTGATCGTCGCTATGAAGGGATGATGAAAAGCATAGGACAAGATTTGCGTGAAGCAGGTATTCGTTATGCCGGCATTCGTTATATAAAAGACAAAGGAATAAACGTTCGTTTTCGTGATCCACAAGCTATGGAAGAGGCGTTAACAGAACTTCGTCAAAAATTACAAAGTGTTGAATTTAGTCGGTTAAAAGATGGTAATAGTATAACAGCAGCGTTATCGCCAGCTGAATTAAATACTATCCGCCAAAATACAATTGATCAAACGATGAGTATTTTACGTAATCGTGTCAATGAGTTGGGTGTGGGTGAGGCTGTAGTTCAGCAGCAGGGCGCTACACGAGTCGCTGTTGATTTGCCTGGTATTCAAGATGCTGCGCGAGCAAAGCAAATTTTAGGCGGCACTGCTACGTTACAATTTTACCTTGTTGATCAAGACAATGATCCTCAAATTGCTAAACAAACAGGTGCGGTTCCTATTGGTAGTAAATTGTACACAATGGATGGCCGGCCACTTTTATTAAAACGTCAAATCGTTTTAAGTGGTGATTCGATTACAAGTGCTGTTTCAAGTTTTGATCAACAAACGGCAACGCCTGCTGTTGTCATTCAATTAGGTGGCGGCGGTGAGGCATTTTTTACCAAAACAACGCGTGAAAATATTGGTAAGCGCATGGCAATTGTTTTTGTTGAAACCAAAACAGAAACTCAATTGGTTAATGGTGAAACAAAGCACGTTACGCATCGTGAAGAGCGCGTTATTAGCGCGCCTGTTATTCAAAATGCGCTGGGTAATAATTTTCAAATTACAGGTTTAGTTGATACTAAAGAAGCAAGTAATTTGGCTTTATTGTTACGTGCTGGTGCATTACCCGCTGCTATTTATCCTGTTGAAGAGCGAACGGTTGGACCTACGTTGGGTCAAGAAAATATACATCGTGGGATTGTTTCTTTAGAAGTGGGTATGGGACTAATTTTGGTTCTTATGCTTATGTATTATCGGTTTTTTGGCTTGGTAGCTAATGTTGCCTTAGTACTTAATCTAATTTTACTCTGTGCCCTTTTATCCATAATAGGCGCTACGCTTACGCTGCCGGGTATAGCAGGTATTGTGTTGACTGTTGGCATGGCGGTTGATGCGAATGTGCTTATCTACGAGCGCATTCGTGAGGAATTACGTAACGGTTTATCACCGCAGGCAGCTATTTTTGCCGGCTATGAGCGAGCGTTTGCTACTATTATGGATGCTAATATTACAACCTTGATTGTGGCTATCGTGCTGTTCTCCGTAGGTACAGGCCCTGTTCGAGGTTTTGCGGTTACGTTGTCATTAGGTCTTTTGACCTCTATGTTAACGGGTGTTACATATACCCGTGCCATTGTAAATGCGTTTTATGGCGGTCGTAACGTTAAAAAATTATCAATAGGTATTTGAGGCGAGAGGTTTAGATGGAATTTTTTAATCCAAATTCAAAGGTAGATTTCATGGGGGCCCGCAAGTGGGCTGCGCTGTTATCTATGTTGATTTTTGTGCTCTCCATTGGCGCGTTATGTGTGAATGGATTGAAATGGGGTTTAGATTTTACGGGCGGTACGCAAATTGAGGTTTCTTATGCTGAGGCCGCTGATTTGACGTTAATTCGTGAGAAGTTATACAACATTGGTTTTAAAGAGGCGCAAGTTGTCAGCTATGGTACGTCGAAAGATGTATTAATTAGTATTGCACCACGTGCTGACCTCGAGCAGTTAACGCTTGTCGATCAAGTGATGCAGGTGTTGCCTGGTGCTACAAAGCAGCGAGTTGATTTTGTTGGCCCTCAGGTAGGGCAGGAATTGGCGACAAAAGGAATTTTAGCAATTGTGGTCTCCTTGCTAGCGACGATGATTTATATTGCTATGCGGTTTGAATATCGCTTGGCATTTAGCTCGGCTGTAGCGTTGATTCATGATCCTATTTTGATTCTTGGTGTATTTTCTTTGTTTGGAATTGAGTTTGATTTAAAAGCATTAGCAGGGTTGTTGGCTGTTATTGGTTATTCCCTGAACGATACCATTGTGGTTTTTGATCGTGTGCGTGAAAATTTTATAAAAATTCGTCGTTCTACTCCTATTGAAATCATGAATATCTCTATTAACCAAACGTTATCTAGAACTATCATGACATCAGTGTTAACGCTTTTCGTGGTGGTGGCGTTGTTTGTGTATGGCGGTGAAACCATTCATGGATTTGCTCTAGCGTTGATTATTGGTATTGTGGTCGGGACGTATTCCTCAATTTACGTGGCTGGTGCATTGGCAGTCGTCATGGGATTAGATAGAAAAGATTTTCTACCTTCGCAGCGTAAGGAAATTGACGAGCGTCCTTAGATTTTTTGGTGGCGCATAACGCGATGAACAACATAGTTGAGCTAATCATCAAACAAGAAAAACAGCTTTTTATGAGAAAAGATCCTGTTGCTGTTCTCAGTGAGCTTATTGATGATGAATTTATAGAGATTGGTAGTAGCTCTACTATGTATGACAAAAACGAAGTTATTCGTTGGTTAAGGAGCGGTGGTCCTTCTGAAGTAGAAGGTTTGAAGTTCAAGGCTATGTTTCTTAGCGAACGTATTATTTTGTTAACTTATATCAGTGTTACTAATCGACCTGGTTTAGACCAGCCTAAGCAAGCTATGCGTTCTTCTGTTTGGAAGCAATCAGCGGGCCGTTGGCGAATGGTTTTTCACCAAGGTACGCCCATTAATTAATTGATATTCACTTATCTTAATTTAGGCCGCCAGCAGCCGCTGCATAGCGGCTATTTTGATTAAACTAACAACAGCTTATCTGTTTTAGCTGCGCAAATAAAATCATTGTATGACAGTCCTTTTAAAGCGTGGGTACTAAAACGTACATGGCAGTAATTGTAGCCAACTTCCAGATCAGGATGGTGGTTTTCAACATTAGCTATCCAAGCTAGCGCATTTACAAATGCCATTGTCTCGTAAAAATTGTTAAATGAAAACGATTTTTTGATTTCGTTATGATGGCTCGAAACCTCCCAACCTTCAGCTAACTGTGGCATTAAATTGTTAACTTGTTCTTTTGTTAAAGCAGCTCCTATACCTTCACAAGACTCACAATGGCGGCTGCTTAAATCACTTTTCATGGTGTAGTTCCTTTAAATGTTCAAGAAAACGGGTGTTTTGCTTTTCTGTACCAATGGTTACACGTAAATAATTACCCATATTATATGGATGCAGTGGACGTAGGATTATCCCGCGTTTTAGTAAATTTTGGTAG
>CAZZGV010000200.1:0-3756 GCA_964654255.1 uncultured Legionella sp.
TGCATTTAATTTTAAATTTTACTGCGTTTACAATCGGGCTTTCAAAACAGGAGGATTAAGAGCAGCACGTATGTCAGAAAAAATTTTTTTCATCTCTTCGCTTAAAACTCGCTCCACATTGCACCATTGGAGAGTGAGCATCACTATATGTACATTAAAACAATCATTGTTTAAAGCTTCTATGACATCGTCCAGCGTATTATAGGGGCATGGCTGCGCATGCTCTGCAAGATAAGCTTCTTGAAAGTCACTCAACAATTTGCGTTGCTTACAAAGAGCGTCGAACCCATGCACCAATCCTAATGGTGGAGGATTGTGTGGTTGCGGCTGAACGGGCTCCCAAAACATATAACCCAACTGTCGTTCGAGTCTAGGACGGGCTTCGATTTTTTCAGGCGCCTTTTTAGCTTTATCCATTTTAAATACCCTTGAAAAATTTTTCACCTATTCAATATATAATCACGTTCATCCGCCACAATACAAGTAACAGTGCTACTCCTATCCTAAATATGGAGACCAGGCAGGCTCCTGAATATCCCCTGCACGAGCAGGTAACCGTATTTGAACGCGACCATCAAGGGAGACAATGGATAAGACACCTTTATCTTGATAACGTGTTGCATACAATATTAAACGCCCATTAGGAGAAACGGTAGGCGATTCATCCATTTGTGAGAATGTCAGTGGTGTAATACGACCACTATCCACATCTTGCACACCAATGTTAAATTGCCTATCTTCACGATGTAACATCACGATAGATCGCTGATTCGGCGTGTAGGACGCTCTAGCGTTATAATTACCATCATATGTAACACGAGTAATTTTGCCGTCAGCTAATGAAAGTCGGTAGATTTGCGGCGAACCACCTCGACCAGACGTAAACAATAGCGAGCGGCCATCTGGAGAATATCGGGGCTCAGTATCAATGGCATCGCCAAACGTGAGCTGAGTTAAACTGCCTGTGGACATATCAACTGTATAAATTTTAGGGTTGCCACCTTTTGACAAGACCACGGCTAAATGGCGGCTGTCAGGCGACCATGAAGGAGCACCATTAATTCCTGAAAAATCTGTCAATAGGCGACGTTTACCTGTTTCTACAGAAACGGTAAAAATTTGTGCGCGCTTTTTTTCAAATGATACATAAGCAATTTCACGTCCATCAGGTGACCACGTAGGTGACATAATAGGCTCAGTAGATACAAGTAAACTCTGTGGATTGCTACCATCTACGTCTGCGATATCTAAGGTATAGCGTGTCTTATCACCACTGCGTTGAACTAAAATATACGCGATACGTGTTGAAAATATTCCGCGCTCACCAGTTAATTTTTGATAAACTTCATCACTAATATGGTGGGCTAACGCGCTTAATTCATTCCCACTAATTTGGTAATCTTTTGCTAATAATAATCGACCATGCGCTGCTGCATCTGCTAATTGAAAACTAACACTATAACGATTTGAACCTACTTGCTGTACTTTTCCCGACAATACACTATCAGCCCCAGCTTGACGCCATACACCAATACTGGGTTGGCCCTGTGTGGGCGTGGGGATAATTTTAAATTGCCCAGACATGCGCAAATCACTTTCAATGGTTCCGCTTAACTGCTGCGCTTGCTGATCCCCTGCAAATGAATTAATAGCAATCGGTAACGCGGCATTAATACCTTGAGTTAACTCAAGGTCCAGTGCAAATAATGAGCCAGTAAAAAATAGCACACAAATTGTAATAATTTTTTTCATCATTATCCCCTGGCATTCTCTGGTCGTACCGTTAAACTAATGTCGCGAAATAAATTAAATGTATCTGGATCGCTAGGCACGGGTAATGGTGATGCCTTGTAAATTGCTGACTGAGCAGAGCGATCAAGAATTGGATCACCACTACTACGAGTTAAGCTAACTTCAAGTACCACTCCATTAGGAGCAAGTCGAATACGGAACTGACTGGATAAATTATTGCTAGCATTTTCTGGCAAAATCCAACGTCGGCTAATGGCATCAATAATTAATGCCTTGTATTTATCAACCTCACCAGCCATCTGTGCATTTTTACTAGCGTCCATGGCTGCTTGCTGCGCAGCCGCTTGTTGTTTTTCTAATTCATTCTTTGCTCTTGCTTTTGCTTCCATGGCCTCTTTTGCTACTTTTGCGTGTTCAGCGTTCGCAAGCTCAACGGCTTTTTTCTTTTGTAATTCCGCTAATTTTGCAGCCTCTTGTTGCTGTTTTTTCTGTAATTGTATTTGTTGGTTTTTCATTTCAGCAAGGCTTTTTTCTTGTGCTGCTTTTTCTATCGCTATCTGTTTTAAACGGCGCTGTTCTTCCGCCAATTGTTTTTCGCGAGCAATCGCAAGTTTAGCGGCTTCATTTTTTAATTTCTCTAATCGCTGTTGCTCTTCTACTCGTTGTTTTCGGGCAGCCTCTGCTTGTTGAGTCAGCATTTTTTGCCGATTTTCCTCTGCCTGTTTTTGCTGCAACCGCTCTTCTTTTAAACGAGTCACGGTCTTCATTACATCTTCGCTATTTACACTCACTGCCTTTATTGCTTCTTTTTGTTCCAGTGCCATTGGTTGGGATTGGCTGGCTTGCGGCTGCTTTGAAGCGACTAATACTGGCCGGGTATTGGTGGCTTCAATTAATAAAGCAATAGCGATCAACACATGCAGCGTAACAGCTGCAAAAAATGAATTTCTGTAACTAAGCGATTCTATCATCATGCTTGATTCTCCTCTTGTGTATCAGAGGAGTCTGTTAGCAAACCAACTTGCTCTGCTCCGGCTTGTTTTAACAAGCTCATCGCCGCAACTACTTTGCCATAAGACACACCTTGATCCCCCTTAACAAGAACATTCAATGCCTGCCCTGATTGACGAGCCAACTCTAATTCTGCAGCGACACGAACAACAAGGGCTTGTGGGTCAATAGGCAAACTAGGGTTAGTATGTAAATTTAGAAAATAATCACCCTCATGATTAACAGAAACAATAATCGGCTCGCGATCAGCTGCTTTAAGGGTCGCACTAGCGGCCTTTGGTAAATCAACAGTCACCCCTTGCGTTAATATAGGTGCGGTAATCATAAAAATCACCAACAACACCAGCATAACGTCGATATAGGGAACAACATTGATTTCAGACATAGGGTTTGAGCGTCGTTTTTTCTTGTTTATCATCCACTTATCCTCTGACTGACACGCCTGTTTGTTGCGAAATCAACGCCACTAGCTCTTCTTGAAATAAATCATAACTGCTCAGTAATGAATTAGCACGAGTGGTGTATCGATTGTAGGCAACAACCGCAGGAATCGCTGTGAACAAGCCAAGCGCCGTTGCAACTAAAGCCTCTGAAATACCTGGAGCAACCATAGCAATGGTTGCTTGCTGTGCCTGACCCAGTGCTTGAAGCGTGGTCATAATCCCCAACACTGTGCCAAATAAACCAACATACGGCGCAATTGAGCCAACGGATGCAAACAATGGAAGATGTTGCTCCAATTCCTCAGCTTCTTTGGCTTGGCTAATTTGCATTACTCGCTGAATAGGCTCAAGCTCAACATTACCGAGCTGACGAACACGCATAAATTCTTTAAAACCAGAATGAAAAATTGCAGCCATTCCCTGTTTTTCTGAAACATTACAATCTATATCTGCATAAAGTTTACTTAAATCACTGCTAGCCCAAAAACGTTGATTAAATGCCTCATATTGTTGTTTCTTCATTTTAAAATACCAAGCACGCTGCAGAATA
>CAZZGV010000201.1:0-3737 GCA_964654255.1 uncultured Legionella sp.
CACCGCATCAATGCTATGTATTAATTCGGCAAAAGCAGTTTTTAATTCATCAATATGTTGGGCACGTTTAGCAAGATTTTCTAAGTGAGCGACATGGTTTTGCAAAGAAGGCACACCGCAAAAACAACAAGCACCCAATAATTTATGTGCGGCATGTTCAAGTGCTTGCACGTCATTGGCTTTCATTAGTTCTAAAAATTCTTCACGATTGATTTGTAGTTCATCAATAAAGCGAGCGAGGAATTCTGTGGCTAATGCCTGATTTCCAGACACTTTTTGTACGCATAACGGCCAGTTGATAATAGCCGTTTTAGTTTTGCCTGTGATATTAAGTAGGTGGCGAATAAGCGCTTCTTCATCAATAGGCTTTTGTAAACATAGTTCAATACCTGCTTTGGGCAAATGTTCTTTGTTTAAATCAGCACTGTTGGCGCTGATTAAAATAATAGGGGTATGCTTGTTAAGTATCGACTGTTGACGAATCATACGCGCTGCGTCTAAGCCATTGAGTAATGGCATCTGTAAATCAAGCAGGATTGCGTTAAAGTGTTTATGATTACACATGGCAACAGCTTGCTCGCCATTATCAACTGTTTCAATAGATGCGTTTTGTCCTAGCATTGAATCCAGCAACAAGCGATTAACAGGATTATCTTCAGCAATGAGTAGTGAGGGGCGTGCTAGGCGTAATTTTACCCGTAAATGATCCAAATCATGGTTACTAGCTTTAGTTAATGCAACTTTATTGAGCAGTGATTCAATAGTGTCATGTAACTTTTGCATGTTGGGTGGTTTGAATAAAAAGCCTTGTGCGCCTAATGCCTGGTAGTCTTGAATTAACCACTTTGAAACCAGGACGCAAGGTATCGATTGTTTACGTAACACCTGAGCTACCAGTTGTTCACAGCCTTGGTTAACGTTGACAAAGGCTAAATGGTAATCACTGTAGGTTTTAAATGCGTCTTCCAGACGATTAAATGTATCTACGCGGACACAATTAATGCCCCAATACCCTAATCCATTGCATATGGTTTCTAAATGTAGCGGGTTATCATCAAAACAAATTACGTTAAGATTAGCAAAACGGTGGATTTGATGTTTTTCTACTTCATAGGCGGCTAGTTTTTCTAATTTAACATGTATAGCAAAGGTAGAGCCTTTGTGGACTTCACTATTAATTGTGATACGTCCATGCATTTGCTCTGCTAGTTTTTTACAAATCACCAGTCCCAATCCGGAACCGCCATAGCGGCGAGTAATGCTTGTGTCAGCTTGGTTAAATGCATTGAATAATGTTGCCTGTTCATCTGCAGAAATACCAATGCCTGTATCGGTAACTGCCAAACGGATGCTGTAATCTCTATCAGATTCCTGTTCGATATCAGTGCGAATTAATATATAACCCCTTTCTGTAAACCGCACAGCATTGCTCACTAAATTAGTGATCATTTGTTTGATACGCAAAGGGTCGCCTAGCATTGTTTTGGGCACATTAATGGCTGTTGCTGGGATTAAATCAATCCCTTTTTTGCGCGCGGTTGGCGCGATTAATGCTAAAACGTCATCGATGCAGGCGCGAATATCTAAGGGGATACAATCGAGGTGTAGTTTGCCGGCATCCATTTTTGAGTAATCAAGAATATCATTGATGATAGCCAGTAAATCTTGGGCTGATGATTTAATGGTTTTTACGTAATCTAGTTGCAAAGGATCAAGCTTGCTTTCTAGCAGAACATTGGTGAAGCCAATAACCCCGTTCATGGGCGTGCGGATTTCATGACTCATATTGGCGATGAGCTCTGATTTTTGGCGGCTTTTTTCTTCGGTTTTCTTTTTATCCATTGATAATTCTATATTTTTCTCTTCAAGTAGTTCGAGGCTTTGTTGAAGATCGGCAGTTGCAACTTCAATATGTTGATTTAAATCGTTAAGTGTATCTAAATATTGTTTTTGTAAATGCGCACAGCCTCGTTCAATGACGCCTAGCTCGCCGTTGCTGACAACTTTGATTTGTGTTTCAAACTCATTGCTTAAAATTTGTTTCATGCTGCGTCTTAGACGAGCAATAGGTAAGTAGATGCGTTTAGAGAGAAAATAATGAATGCTTAAGCCCATTAGCAAGCTTAGCAAGGTAATAAATATAGTTACAATATACATTTGGTAACGTTGGATAAGCATGGATTTGGTATCAATATCGATGGATAGCCACCCAAGAACATCATCCGCTTGAAATCCGATGTTGCTGGGTGCAAGAACAAAAGGCGGTGCCGAGTATAGATTAAATTTAGGTAGGGTGATTGGAGCAACAAAATTAATGATAGATGAATCAATTTGTTTGCTTTTGATGTAGTCACCAGTGAATTCAGGCGGGATAAATAAGTTATTGAGAGAATGTTTTCCACCACGGTAGGCTAACAACTGTCCTTTGGCATTGTAAAAGGAGAGGGCTTGTACTTCTGGGTTGCTAATTGAAGCATCCACTAGGCCCTGCAATGTACGGTGATCTTCTTTGAGAATGGCTAATTGCGCCGCAGGTAATAACTGATGAACGTACGCTTCGCCTAAACGAGATATGTGTTGTTTGGCATTAATGCCAAATTGACCATTGTAAAATAGTGCAAATAGCAGCGCGACCAGAAGAACTGGGATTAACGTGGTGATTCTAAGTTGGTATTTAATCCCAATGCCTTTCACTCAAATACCTTTTTAAATGTGTCATCATCGCTTTAGACATGGCTAGTGGAGAATGTGGATTCCACTTGGATGGAATAACATTGATTGCTTTGCGTTGACTATAAAGTCGGCTATTATAGCGCGATTATTTTACTGCTTACAACGGAGTATGCAATGGCCATTAGAACACGTTTTGCTCCAAGCCCTACAGGGTTTTTACATGTTGGTGGGGTGCGCACAGCCCTGTTTTCTTGGTTGTATGCTAAACGTCACAATGGTCAATTTATTTTACGCATCGAAGATACCGACAGAGAGCGCTCAACGCAGGAATCAGTGCAAGCTATTCTCGATGGTATGCAATGGTTGGGGCTAGACTGCGATGAAGGCCCTTTTTATCAAACTGATCGGTATCCTCGCTATATCAGCATTGCCAAACAATTATTAGACGAGGGAAAGGCGTATAGGTGCTCTTGCAGTAAAGAGCGTATAGAGTCCTTGAGAGAGGCCCAACTCGCGGCAAAGGAAAAGCCACGTTATGATGGGCATTGTCGATATAAAGAGGTGGCAGAGGGGACGCCACATGTCGTGCGTTTCAAAAATCCTTCTGATGGGCATGTTTCATTTCGAGATCAGGTCTATGGTGATATTCATGTCGAGAATAGTGAGCTGGATGATTTAATTTTGGTTCGCTCAGATGGCAATCCCACTTATAATTTTGCGGTGGTTATAGATGATTGGGACATGAGCATTACCCATGTGATTCGTGGCGATGATCACATCAATAACACGCCAAGGCAAATTAATCTGTTCAAAGCATTAAACGCGCCTGTACCTGTCTTTGCTCATTTGCCCATGATTTTAGGTGAAGACGGTAAACGTTTGTCAAAAAGACATGGTGCGGTCAGTGTCTTACAGTTTAAAGAGTTGGGTGTTTTGCCTCATGCTTTATTAAATTATTTGGTGCGTTTGGGCTGGTCTCATGGTGATCAAGAAATTTTTTCTGTGGCAGAAATGATTGCTAACTTCGATTTACGCCATGTTAGCCGCGGAGTTTCCAGTTTTAA
>CAZZGV010000202.1:0-3683 GCA_964654255.1 uncultured Legionella sp.
ATTACATCATCCGTTAAGTATTGAATAAAAAGCGGATTTAATAAGCTCAAAATTTCAATCGACAAAGACAACAAAATAAGCAACATAATAAATTTATTGACGCCCTGTACAGTTTTGAACAAATTAAATAATGTGAGTTTTTGATGGCTATAAATTTCTTTAAAATCATTTGATTTTTCGACCTCTAATACAATACCCGTATAAGATTTCGAAAATTCGTCTAACGTACATTGGCGTACACCAATGGCTGGATCATGAATAATCACCTTATTTTTTTTAACTTTTTTTAATACAACAAAATGATTCATGTTCCAATGCAACACCGCCGGACATTTAATCAAATGCAGCTCTTCCATGGGTACTTGTAACGCTCGGGTTACGAAGCCAAGCCTGTCAAATAACACATTAATATCTAATAACGTCACACCCCTACTTGAGGTATTACTCATACTCCTAAGACTATATAAATCAAGGTGATGCCCCCAAAAATTACTAATCATAGCAACACATGCATGCCCACACTCAGCTCGCTCATCTTGAAGAATAATCGGTAATTTATGTGGCGTCTTAAAACAAAGCTCAGCAACCGTTGTAGTCATAAAAATAGTCCCCCATAAAAACTATATAAAGGGTCTAAAATCCACTGCCATAATTTACGTTTTGAACCCACAATCACCGCTGAAATGGTCATTCCATGTTGTATTTTTTTGTCCTTTCCATACACGGTAACAAATTGTTTATCTAAAGCAGCGCTAATTTTGTAATAAGGCTCACCAATTTTTATGGGCTTATCTTCTTCATCATCTGTTAAAACACTCTTGCTTATTTCATAAATACTAGCCGTTGCCGCTCCAAAACGCGCATAAGGATACGCATCATAACGAACAATAATTTGATTTTTTTTGTGCAAAAATCCAGATTGACGAACCGGGATAAATAATTCTGCCATTAAATCAGCATGACTGGGCAATATCTTCATTAAGGGCTTACTAACGTGAGCAGATTGCCCTGCTTGAGAAATAACACTGGAAATTACCCCGTCAATAGGAGAACGAATAACATAAGATTTATTGTGTTTATAATTAATGATATCTATATCAACACTATTAATTTGATGTTTAAGAGCAGCCAGCTCATCTTGTATTACATGATAGGTTGCTAAGGGTATATATTTTTTTATTAACAACGGTTTTAATGACTGTAAATGCCGCTGTTTATGAACCACTTCATCTTCAAGCGATTTTTTCTTTGTTTCTAAATGAGCTAGCACATCATGTTGATTTTTTTTACTAACACCATCGTCTGATGTATCAATTAAAAATAATTTATCACCTTTTTTTACTGTATCACCCTGCTTAGTAAAGCATTTTGCAATAATTCCATTTTTATTAGCATAGACACGTGCCACACCTTTTGTAGACTCAATATAACCTTTAACAATAAATTTTTCAGAAAACTCACCCACCAGTAAAAATACAATAACCAACCCGGCAAACAGTGAAAAAAAAACCGTTAAAACTGTGTAATGCACCGGGGTATTAACCAACACCGTGCCATAATTGCGGTTACGCCCGCTCTCAAAAACATCCGTCCTGAATAAATTTTTTTCCGTCATAGCATCATCCCCATGCACAACTTTTCCCCGCAGCTCCTATATCCCCTAGCCCACTTTGGGGCTAGAGTAAGGGGATCTAAAACATGCATTCATTTTAAAAAAAACTTAAACGCTTAAGCCACTTGACTGTGCACCCATGATCGCCACGCAGCGAGATTGGTTGATCCAAAATCTTTGCCGCTAATTTTCTTTAAAATCAAATAAGCAGTCTCATGATTATTTGGCTGCTGCAATTCCAATAACTCCAAAAGTTTATCCCCACCTTTTTGAAGAATAACTTGTTTAGACGTTTGCGAATCTGCGGCATCCAATAAAACCAACAACGCTTTATTTCGGTCAGTCGTGTAAGGCGAATCCAACGTAGTCAAAAATGGAGCCACATCAATATCCTTGATATGTGCGGTTGACATCGTAGAGGCAATCACACGAATGGCGCCATTCCTAACCCCATCATCTTTATCGACAATTGAAGGGGTTAAAACCGTTATAATTTCATGTGGATCATTAAAATGCCCAACTAAAAATGCCGCAGCAGTTCGACGTTCAGCATTCTTATCATGGCGAAGTGTTTCAATAATTAATTTTTTATCGTCAATAACCGCTTTATTAAAACGAGCTAAATACGGTTTTAACTTAGGATGGTCAAAACCTGCCAGACAATGATAAACAGGGCAATCCGTGTTTGTGCCTAATTCATGGCGAAATACCATCTTTAGACCGTCATGAGTATATTTATTCATCGCATCAATCACATCAGCTTTATGACTGCCGCTTTTCTTATTGCTATTATCGGTAGAATGTCGCATCGGCATCGTACTCACAAAATTCATTCGCTCTGGATGCTTCTTATCAACAATTTCAATTGTCGTGTAATACGTATCATTTTGTGGATAAAGAACCGTTTGAAAATCAACAAAGAGATATCCATTTTTCTTAGTTATTTCCTGCAGTAACGCGTACTTTCTTTCCACGCTTGTTTTTAATCGCTGGCTAAAATTTTTTAGTGAGGAGGGCTTCATGACTTCCTGCAAAATAATAGGCTCGATATCTGCAATCTCTTTTGAGTATTGCTTTAAAATTTTATTCGCCTCTTTTTTATTTACACCATAAACATCAACTATATCTGTCACAGCTGCACATAGTCCCATAGACAGGGTTAACCCAGGTATTAATAACAATCCTTTTTTCACCTTCCACCTCATGCGTTGTAGGTTTTAGCATTATTTAGATCAACATGACGCTGCATATTTTGCGTCATCATGCTTACCATGTTTTTTCTGTATTCCTCGATAGAGTGTTTTGTTTTTTTTGCCTCCCAATTAAATTTTCTAGTTTTACTCAGTAGGAATTGAATAAAAATATCTAACATTTTGATGTCAGAATTGTATTCTTCAATCCATAAAAACTGCCCTTGTTCATTGATTTCAAGAAAAATGTATTCATGATCCTCGCTGACAATAAAATCCAGTGCCCCAAATACCAAACCCATTTTTTGCATAAATTGACGGATTTTAGTTTCAAGACTACTTGGCAAAACATAAGGCTCTAGCGTCATTTTGCCTTCAGGAATGGCGCGCCAATCGACACGTCCTTCAACATGACTTTGAGAATTTAATTTTGCAGCAACCAAATAATCCCCAAAACACGTGATTCTTAATTCATATTTTTTCTTGATTTCTTTTTGAAATATACCAGGTGAAACTTGTAATAACTTATTATTAGGCAATTCTAAAAAAGAAACTTTAGATGTGTATGAAATCCTAACCCGCTCTTCTTCAAACCAAAAATTTGAACATAATGGCTTATAGATAACACCATCGGCTTCATGTTTTAACAAAAAATAGCGAATATCTTGGGGGTCATTTGAGCACAGCGTAGTTGGAATGGTCATATCACATTCTGTAGCTATTTTGAGCTGGAGTAATTTTGAGTTAGCCCGGGTAGCTGCTTCTTTAGGATTAACCCACCATGCTTTTGGAGCCATGTTATTGGTGAGTGATTCATAAAATAAGGTATTTTCTCTAACCACAAATTTATAATCACTGGGATGCGCTATATCTCTAGGCAA
>CAZZGV010000203.1:0-3665 GCA_964654255.1 uncultured Legionella sp.
TTTATTAACGCGCAAGTAAATAGTCCCTTCTTCGGTTGCGATTACAACGTTTTTTACGCCTGGAAGGTTGCTTAATTTATTAAAAAGCATTGTTGTATCTTGTAAGCTATTATCGTATGGAAGAATAAGTGTTACTTGATAAACATAGGGTTTTATATGTAGGGTAATCATCGACCATAGTAATGCAATAAGACTATTAACGACAAAAATGCCCTGACTTCCCCAATATTGATAGATTACACCAGCAATGGCGCCGCCTGCAAAAATTCCAAGAAATTGACTGCTAGAATATATCCCCATAGCAGTGCCTTTGCTTTCCGGGCCTGCTTGTCTAGAAATAAGTGAGGGCAGGCTCGCTTCTAGGATATTGAATCCAACAAAGTAAATAAACATAGCCCCGCAAATAGCTAACCAATGCTGGTAAGTAAATATCAGCACGAACTGGCAAACTCCGGTAATAATAACGGAACCAAGAAATATTAGTTTAAGTTGTTGCTTTTTTTCTGCCAGTGTTAGGAACGGTAGCATTGCAATAAATGAAAGCACAATTAACGGTAAGTAAAAATGCCATTGCTGCGATAGTGCGCCTTGTTCTATTTGTTGTTGAAGCAATATTGGAATGGTGAAAAATGTTGCAGTAAGAATAAAATGCTGGCAAAAAATGCCTACATTTAGGCGTTGCAAGTGATGATTACGGATTACTTTTTTAAATAACTTAGAATTAGCTTCGCTATCGATATGAAAAGGTTCTTTTTTGGGCGTGGGAATAATGACATGGAGCAAAAACAAACCGGATGTTGCTAAGAGTGCTGTGAAGTAAAAAATTCCCGCCAATCCAAAGCGGTGCGTGAGAGCAGGGCTAATTACCATAGCCAAACTAAAGGATAAGCCAATAGTTACACCAATAACAGCCATTGCTTTGGTGCGTTGATCATCTGGGGTAAGGTCTGCTAGTAACGCTATTAAAACACTCCCAATCGCGCCCATCCCTTGTATTGTTCTCGCAATAATCATACCGTATATCGATGTGGTAAAGGCGCCTAACAAACTACCAAAAATAAAAAGAATTAAACCCAGCGTAAGAATTGGTTTTCTACCAAAGCGATCAGATAACATACCAAACGGGATTTGTAGTAGTCCTTGGCTCAAACCATAGCTGCCTAGGGCTACGCCGATCAGTACCGGTGTCGCTGCTGTTAAATGGTTTGCGTAAACTGTAAAGACCGGGATTAACATAAATAAGCCTAGCATGCGAAATGAGAATAGCGCCGCTATGGGAAAAACACTGTTTAACCAAAATTTTTTCATCGATCATATAATATGGTAATAAAATGTTGAGCAGATGGTACAAAGATTGTGGGTTCGAAACAAGGGTGTGATGAAAAAAGGTTAGTGTTTATTCACAACGTATCCACGTTTAACAGCTTGTTCGTGGTCGTTGGTTTTTTTAAGCCAACGGTTTTGCTCTCTAGATTTGCTAGCTGCTTGTAATTGACAGCCTAGATGAATCCGGGTAGTTTGGTGCATTTTTATTCCAGAGGTAGTTTTGATGAGTTTAGTGTTTGAAAATAAGGTTGCGTTAATAACTGGTGGGGCACGTGGTATAGGTCGTGCTACAGCCTTAAAATTGGCTAAGGCGGGTTGTGATATTGCGATTGTTTATTATAACAGTTCCGATGAGGCAACGTTGCTCGTTGAGGAAATTGAGCACTTGAACCGGCGGGCGATTGCTATCCAAGCTAATGTTGCTGATCACCAATCTATTAAAGAAATGTTTATTAAATTTCATGAACAATTTTCACGGTTAGATTTTTTGGTCAGTAATGCTGCCAGTGGTGTGTTAAAGCCAGCGATGAAGATGTCAACTAAGCACTGGCGTTGGTGTATGGAAACGAATGCGTTAGCGCTTAATCATTTGGTTTGCGAAGGAAAAGCGCTGATGGCGCCAGGTAGTCGTGTTATTGCGTTATCAAGCTTGGGCGCGCAGCGTGCTATTCCAAATTATGCTTTTATCGGTGCTTCAAAAGCAGCGCTTGAAGCCTTGGTTCGTTCGTTAAGTCTTGAGTTAGCTGAAGACGGTATTACTGTAAACACGATTTCAGCTGGTGTGGTTGATACTGATGCATTAAAGCACTTTCCTAATCGTGAGCAATTGCTTGATGAATACCAAGCCCACTCTTTGGCTGGGCGCCCGTTAACTCCTCAAGACGTGGCTGATGCGGTTTATTTATTATGTTTGCCAGAAGCGGCTATGATCAAAGGTCATACCTTGTTTGTTGATGCAGGTTATAGTGTGGTTGGTTGAGGTTTTTTATAAATAGACTACACTTAAAGACCATACAGTGTCGTTATAATTACAAAGGAGTGTAGACATGGATGCTAAAACTCATACACAAAAGCATAATGGTGCTAAGCGCGCGCAAGTGTCGCGTGCCGCTAGTGAATTATTAAATGAAGGTAAAAAATTAGCGCATGAGCTATATGAAGAGGGCTTGGATAAAGTTGGCGATGTTCAAAAAGATGCTCACGAGTACTCTGATGAGCTTTTGAAAAAAGTTAAAGAAAATCCATTGTCTTCAATATTAATTGCTGGGGGCATTGGATTTTTGTTATCTATGTTGCTTAAAAAATAATGAAATTATTTGAGCATATTGAGGGCCTTGTCTCTGGTCAGTTGTCCATTATTAAAATGGGCATTGAAATTATCAAGCTGGAAACAAGGCTTGCTGGATTGAGTGTTTTTCCGCTGCTAATAAACATAATATTTCTATTCATTGTGTTGATGACGATATGGTTAGTAGGAATGGGGCTCATGGGTTATGGGTTGTTTGTAGTTTTTAAAAGCGTAGCTATCGCTACGTTGTCTGTATTTTTCCTGAATATAGGATTGCTTGCTGTTTTACTCAGCTATCTATCGTTTAATTTAAAAAACATGAGTTTTGAGAAGACGCGAGAATATTTCTCAAACAAAATGGATCATGACTATGACAAACTCCAGAAAGCAAATAATCGCGCAGCTGCAAGTGATAGAAAAAAAATTAAAACGCCAACAACGTGAAGTAACATTGCATAAAAATTATTTTTTAACCACGATTAATAATAACCTAATTACGTTGCTTGCTACATTGTTACCAAGTTTTTTGTGGGGATGGAAACAAGCTCGAGTGCGAGGGAAAAGTAAAATTATGAAGCAATTGGTTCGGTATGGCTTGTTGGCAGTTGCTACGAATGTTAAAAAGCAAATTGTGTCGAAGTAATATGCTGCAAGTCAATCGGCCATAGGTTTCATGCCGGGGTCGGCTTCAATCTTATATCTTTTTATGTTTATCCATAAACAAGGTCATTTCCTCTGTGGAAAGTGGCTTACTTAAATAAAATCCTTGGCCTTGAGCACATTTATTCTTGATCAGAAATTGCAGTTGCTCCTGGGTCTCAATGCCTTCGGCGATTAAATTTATGTTTAAATTATTTCCTAATGAAATAATAGCTTTTAAAATCCGGGCGTCATTGGAGGTTTTGTTATAATCCATCACAAATGTTTTATCAATTTTTAGCGTTGAAATAGGAAGGCTTTTAAGATGCAACAAAGATGAATATCCTGTACCAAAATCATCAATAGAAATACCAATATTCAAATCTGATATTTCCTTTATAGTTTTTTTTGC
>CAZZGV010000204.1:0-3633 GCA_964654255.1 uncultured Legionella sp.
TGGGAATTGCCCCCTATCAAGAAACTGGGGACGAAGAGTACATGAATGAAAAACAACTTGCACATATTGAGAAAATATTGCTTGCTTGGCGCCAATCATTGATGGAAGAAGTTGATAGAACTGTAAGTCATATGAAAGATGAAGCAGCAAACTTCCCTGATCCATCTGATAGAGCGAGCCAAGAAGAAGAGTTTAGTATCGAGTTACGCACCCGTGACCGCGAGCGAAAACTGATTAAAAAAATCGAAGATGCACTGGAAAGATTGCGTGATGATGACTTTGGTTACTGTGAAGCATGCGGGATTGAAATCGGTTTGCGCCGCCTAGAAGCACGCCCCACAGCAACATTATGCATTGACTGCAAAACCCTTTCTGAAATTAAAGAACGTCAAAACCAAGGCAATTAATCCTTTTTTGCCTTGTTCAGCAACTAAATGCCCCTCTTTAACGGGGCATTATCTTTGTTCTCCCTTTAATAAATGGCTTACCTTAGTAAAAATTAATTGTCAAAAAATTGACCGCAAAGTTCTTTTCTTTGTACAATATTCGTTTGATTTTTTAGGAAAGCTTCCATGCAACTAGATAACTTTCTTGCGAAAACAAAAGAGCTTTTAAATCCAAGCATCTTCAAATATCATTTAAAAGAGAAAAATCAGTTAGAAACATCCCTTCACAACCTCATATCTGGGTTGTGCAATGCTCTCGAAAAAAAATTATTACTTGATGGCAAATCATTTCAAACCAACCTGGACGAATCATTCGAAGAACTCAATATATTAACCCCTAAACAAGCATGGCCACTTTTATACCAAAAAATAAAGGCGCTCCCAAAAGACATTAAGGAAAATATTCATTTTATTATACGTAAAAACCCATTGATTGCTGATAAAGACAACCCAGATACTCATGAATACAAAAACCTATGGCTCACCATTCTGTCCACTGAAGATAGCCTAAATTCATACGAGTATTCAAAACTAGATAGTTTTATTGATGATCTGCCAGATGATTCCATGTATAAAAATTTATCGGATGAATCCCGAGCTGATGCTCTTCTTCATACTATCAATCAGCAACCTGCTTCCAGAAATTATGGCCTATTGTTTGCGATTGGGGGAGCTCTTTGTGCGACAACCTGTGTTGTATCATTAAGCATTGCGGCATTAGCTATAGCGTCACTAATCCCTCTTACTTCACAGGCAATAGCGCTGACCTGTGGCGTGAGTATAGCTTCAGGATTTTTTGCATATTCATTACTTCGAGTAGTAGACCCATCCAACCTAACCAACGACCCTGAGACACCATCCCTATCGAAATAAACAGTATTTCCAACTACTCCATGATCGATTCAATTTTTTTCATACAATTGACCACAGTGCCCTTATTAGCCACTAGAACCCTAGTGGCATTTGTAATCTGCTGCTGACGTTTTGCACTATTAGTATGCATACTACTAATTGATGCCATTAATTCATCAACACTATCAACCATTACCATTGCTCCTGCCGCACATAAGTCATGACAAATTGCTTTGGAATTATTCATATAAGGCCCACTAAACACCGGCACCCGCGCTGCAATAGGCTCCAGAACATTATGTCCTCCAACAGGAACCAAGCTCCCACCGACAAAGGCATAATCACTAATCTGATAGAATCCTAACAATTCTCCCATGGAATCAACAATAATGACCTCAGCAGTCGCATCAATGGTATCAATTTCACTACGTCGACCCGTCTTAAAACCCTGCGACACACTAAGTTGAAACACCTCTTCAAAACGTTCCGGATGACGAGGTACAATAAGCAACAAAACATTAGGAATTGAAATTTTCAGCATATTCAATCTCGATAAAATCTGCGTTTCTTCATCCTGATGCGTACTTGCAGCAATAACAACGACCCGCTCATCTCCCCATTGCGTTTTTAATGTCTCACATTCTTTATTAGCAGAAAGTTGCAATTGAACATCGAATTTTATATTGCCCATCACCTGAACGATGCTGGCAGAAGCGCCTAACTTAATAAATCGTCTTGCATCTTCATCACTCTGCGCAAAAATTGCAGTGAATTGATTTAAAATGGGTTTAAACATAAACCTAACGTTTTCATAGCGTTTAAATGAGCGATCGGATAATCGCGCATTAATAAGCAAAAGAGGCATGTTTATTCGTTTAGACTGATTAATGACATTTGGCCATAACTCAGTTTCCATAATAATGCCTAACCGTGGTTTAATTGCCCTAAAAAACCGACGCAACACCCATGGAAAATCATACGGCACATATTGATGAAACACCTGCGAACCGAATCGTTTTATCACTTGTTGTGATCCAGTAGGTGTCATGGTAGTTACCAACACCCGCCATTTTTTTGCAAGCAACGCATCAATTAATGGCGTTGCAGCGACGACTTCCCCCAAGGATACCGCATGCAACCAAATATCAACCGATTGCCTTACTCGTTGATTGCCAAGAAAAAAGCGCTCCAAAATACGCTCACGATAAACTAGAAGCCTGCGACTTTTCCAATATAGACGTAGTATAAAAAAGGGAGATAACAAATAAAGGACTACTGTATAAAGATAACGCATAAATAAGAAATCACCAAAAATAGTGTGGTCAACTGACCTTTAATAACGAGCAGTTATTAAAAATAATAATCAACTATATATACCCTGAGCCTGTTGAGATTTCAATGCTAAAAACAAGGACATTAACAACATAAGTAGGATCACCATGGCATTCAACTATATCAACACGCCCTTCACAAAAAAATAGTATTTGTTTCAAAAAAAATCAAAAAGTGTATAATATGAAACTTATAATGAGTTAACTAAAGGTTATTTATGAAACTACAAGATTTCACCAAGGCCACTAGAACGCTAATGAACGAAGACAGCTTTTCTAGTTTTCGCTACGGGGCACTTAAAAATTGCATGGAGGCAATCTGCTCTGCCTTAGAGACAGCATCAGGCGTAAGGGCGCATACTCTAAACGGTATATTAAGCGAAAAAAACACATACTGGAAAGCCAAACTGATGGGTTGCGAGGGGTCTTGGCAACCAGAAAAAGCATGGGAACTCATTCAAAGTGAATTTAACTTAATGAATGCAGAAATAAAACAGGCTATGCTTAATGAGATTAATAATCAATTTAAAGATAACACAGACATCAAAAGACTATGGACCACCGTATTAAACGAAAAAAACTTAGTGCCCCTAGCTAGCTTCATTACAAATCCTGACCAAAAGGAAGAAGAAACTCTAGATAACAAACAAATCAAACAACAATGGGCCACGGCATTAAGCAAACAAGACGACGCGTCCCTAGATCACCCCATCAGAGATCATGCCCAAGTAGACGTAGAAGAAAACGATAATCATTCACCAGAACCTACCAATTACAATCTCTTACTTACTATTAGCGCATCATTATTAGCAACAAGCAGTGCTGCTTCATTATGTGTAGTAGCTTTGGCCTTAACACCTGTTATTACAACGCTTTCTATGACAAGCATCATTGCCATAGCAGCGACTGGATTAATATCCGGAGCAGCTGCAGGGTATTTATTTTTTAAAACCCCAGTTATGGGTTTTAAATATTAAAAATCAGAAGGTTATGTAATTTTTGAA
>CAZZGV010000205.1:0-3610 GCA_964654255.1 uncultured Legionella sp.
TGAGGGGGCGGTGGCGTAAAGCTGTGCCGGTTCGAGTCCGGCCTTCGGCACCAAATAAAGCGGGCGATGTTATTATCTGGGCATTTCTCACAGGTAATAAAGTAAGTAGGTAAGGCTTGTATGCCTTGGTAGTGTGTGGCAGTTGTTACATCCTGAAATGGCAAAAACAGTTATTATCATAGTAAAACTGCATTTTTTGCTGGTTTTGCTACGGAGTGAGTTATTAAAATGATGCTATCCCAATATTTGCCCGTTCTTGTTTTTATTATTGTAGGCCTTGTCTTAGGGCTTCTTATGCTTGGTGCAGGTTCACTCCTGTCGTCACATAATCCGGATTCCGAAAAAAATTCACCGTATGAGTGTGGTTTTGCTGCCTTTGAAAGTGCGCGGATTCCCTTTGACGTGCGTTTTTACTTGGTTGCTATTTTATTTATTATCTTTGATCTAGAAACTGCTTTTTTCTTCCCCTGGGCCCTAGCGTTACGCAAAATTGGCTGGTTTGGTTTTTCAGCTATGATGCTTTTTCTTGGCCTGTTAGTTATTGGTTTCATCTATGAGTGGAAGCGGGGCGCATTGGAGTGGGAGTGAGCTCCTAATATAGAGGCTTATTATGGCTGGTGCAGAATTACAAAAACAAGGTTTCACTACGACGACAGTCGAAAAAGTGATTGGTTGGGCGCGAAGTGGCTCCATGTGGCCTATGACGTTTGGTTTGGCCTGTTGCGCTGTAGAAATGATGCACGTGGGTGCCGCTCGCTACGATTTAGATCGTTTTGGTATTATTTTTCGTCCGAGTCCTCGTCAATCAGATGTGATGATTGTGGCTGGAACGTTGTGTAATAAAATGGCGCCTGCGTTGCGTAAAGTATATGATCAAATGCCAGAGCCACGATGGGTGATTTCTATGGGGTCTTGTGCAAATGGCGGTGGTTACTACCACTACTCTTATTCAGTTGTTCGTGGATGTGACCGTATTGTCCCTGTTGATATATATGTACCAGGATGCCCGCCTACAGCAGAAGCGTTGTTGTATGGCATTATACAGTTACAGAATAAAATTAGACGCAAAGCAATCATTGACGTATAAAACGAGCGTATTAAATGACAAACAAAATAGATGATTTGGTAAAAACATTAACTTCCGAATTGGCTAGCTCATTACTGTCAATAACTACGGCTCATGATGAGATTACTGCAGAATGTGATGTTGGAGTTTTAAAGACAGTTTTGTATCAATTACGCGATCATAAACTATTTGCTTTTGACCAACTGATAGATGTTTGTGGTGTTGATTATTTGTACTACGGGGAATATGACTGGGAAACGGAAGCTGCAACAGAGCGAGGGTTTTCTCGCGCAGTAGAAAATCAAGAGTCTAAAGCGTTTGCACGTAGCAAACCTCGATTTGCAGTGGTGTATCATTTACTTTCAACAACTCAAAACCATCGCTTGCGAGTTAAAGCGTTTATTGAAGAATCAAATTTAATTGTTCCTTCTGTCCATGAAATTTGGAAAAGTGCTAATTGGTTTGAGCGAGAAGCCTACGACTTATATGGTATTTTGTTTGATGGTCATCCGGATTTAAGACGTATTTTAACGGATTATGGCTTTATTGGTTATCCGTTTCGAAAAGATTTCCCTATCAGTGGGCACGTTGAAATGCGTTACGATGCTCATTTAAAACAAGTTATTTATGAACCTGTTGATATTGTGCCTCGAGTGCTGGTGCCTAAAGTTATCCGCGACGATAATCGCTACAGCGATCTTTTACGATCTGATGGGAGCGTTAAATGATTGAGTTACAAAATTATACTCTTAATTTTGGTCCACAACATCCGGCAGCACATGGTGTTTTACGCTTGGTTTTGGAGCTGGAGGGAGAGACTATAGTTCGTGCTGATCCGCATATTGGCTTGTTGCATCGTGCTACTGAAAAGCTAGCAGAAACAAAACCCTATTTGCAAAGCATTGGCTATATGGATAGGTTGGATTACGTGTCTATGATGTGCAATGAACATGCTTATGTTCGCGCACTAGAAAAGTTACTAGGTGTAGAGGCACCTATACGAGCACAATACATTCGTACGCTTTTTGATGAGGTGACTCGCATACTGAATCACCTGTTATGGTTAGGCGCTATTGCATTGGATATTGGTGCAATGACTGTATTTTTGTATTGTTTTCGTGAGCGCGAAGATTTATTTGATTGCTATGAAGCTGTTTCAGGTGCGCGTATGCACGCTACTTATTATCGTCCTGGTGGTGTTGCACGTGATTTACCCGATAGCATGCCTCTTTATAAACCATCAAGATGGCACAGCGAGCGCGAAGTAGAAAAAATGAATGCTGATCGCCATGGCAGTTTACTGGATTTTTTAGAGAGTTTTACTAAGCGTTTTTCAGGATGTGTCGATGAATATGAGACATTGTTAACTGACAATCGTATTTGGAAGCAGCGTACGGTTGATATTGGAGTAGTCTCACCAGAAGAAGCATTGCAATGGGGGTTTACTGGTCCGATGTTGAGAGGCTCAGGCGTAGAATGGGATTTGCGTAAAAAGCAACCCTACGCTGCCTATGATAAAATCGATTTTGAAATTCCTCTTGGTAAAACAGGCGATTGTTATGACCGTTATTTGGTGCGCGTAGAAGAAATGCGCCAATCAAATAAGATTATAAAGCAATGTATTGATTGGTTACGTAAAAACCCAGGGCCTGTGCGTCTAGATGATCATAAAATCACTCCTCCATCTCGTCGCGATATGAAGCATGACATGGAAGCAATGATTCATCATTTTAAACTATTTAGCGAAGGGTTTTGTTTGCCGCGCGGAGAGGTTTATAGTGCAGTGGAAGCGCCAAAAGGAGAGTTTGGAATTTATTTGGTTTCAGACGGTGCGAACAAACCTTATCGCATGAAGATTCGTGCACCTGGTTTTTCGCATTTATCGAGCTTTGATGAAATGGTTAAAGGGCACATGCTGGCAGATGGCGTGGCAATTTTGGCTAGCCAGGATATTGTATTTGGAGAGATTGATAGGTAGCCGTGTCTGTGCTGAGAAAATAGCGTGATTTATTACTGTTTTTATTGTGTATAGATAACTAAACGTTGTTGGGCTTTGCGCCTAACCTACCAAATCGCATGTTCTTCATTGATAAATTTAATGAATATAGCGGTAATTGCTGATTGATAGAAGGTTGAGAACAATGTCTGAAAAATTAATTCGACAATATGTCACTGCTGAAGGCATGCATGAAATTGATCTATGGATAGCAAAATACCCTGTCCATGAACAACAATCGGCAGTGATGAGTGCTTTGAGGATTGTTCAAGACGAACAAGGCTATCTGACTAAAGATATGATGGATGCTGTGGCTGACTATTTGAATATGCCTGCGATTGCTGTGTATGAAGTTGCTAGTTTTTATACTATGTATGAGCACAAGCCCCATGGACGCCATTTGTTAAATGTTTGTACCAGTATATCTTGCAAATTACGTGGCGCTGGGAAGCTGGTTGATATTTTGGAAAAAAAATTAGCAATTAAAATGGGTGAAACTACAGAAGATGGTCGTTTTACACTACGATCAGTCGAGTGTTTGGCCGCCT
>CAZZGV010000206.1:0-3575 GCA_964654255.1 uncultured Legionella sp.
AAGGTCCGCGAAACGGTTCAGTTTACCCGCTTCTGCAGTGCTGCGCTAATTGGCTGCTGCTGGGGCTTGCAGATGGACCGCAATGGTCATTCATCTCGCACTACACAATAAAATTGATTATCAAAATGGAAGCGCAGAACGGCTAATTGCTGAGTCATAATACACGCCGATAACAATGACATGTTTATAGACATACAATTAAACTCCTGCAAAATGAAAATGAGCAGGCCCTACGTATTATTTAAGATATAAAATGGAGACGAGGATGCCCATCCGATTTTGTTTTTTTTGTAATTCTTCAAAAAATAATAGTGCAATATCCGAGGCATGGACTGATAAAGATAAAATCGACCTGAATATAGTCATTGCTCAGTGCGAGAACGTATTTAATTTTAAATCAGCAAAACTAGAGAACCCATCTGCGTTTACATTTTTTCATCTGATGGGATTTCATACTATCTACAGCCTTACAAAGGCAGCCTGTAATAGTCCCTTTATTAAAACAAAACAACTACCAAATTTAAATGCCTTTATCATGGCAGAAACTATTGCTACAAAAAAAGCCTTGTTTTTATCAGATTGCAAAAATTATATTAAGCAATACCTAATATCAGAGAACATCGAAGCCCCCATGATCAGCGCATTTGAACCTATTATGGCATATTGTGCACAGAAAATTGATGAGCCATTCCTCACTATCCTTAATGAAAAGAAATCAAAATATAGATCTGAACAATTACAAATAATTGGGCAGACAATTACGCAATTAGTGCATATTAGTATGGAGATAAAGACCTTCATTACAGCCAAAACTACCGAAAAAACACTCAAAGCTATAGAACAACGAATAACTAAATTTGCTAATCTGGACTCACTCAATCCGCATGCGCTTGATATTCAGGAAGAAATACAAGACGTACTTTCAAAAACTACAGCTAATTTAAGATCTTGTAACTCTGAGACAATACGCCAAGTACCTCATACAACAGCATGCTAACTCGGTATATGTTATAAACTAAAACATGAAATTTAGCTCTTACTCAAGCAATATACCAACGAATAAATATTGAGTATAATCTTTACCGACAATCTCATCTAACTATCGCATAATGGAGATACATATGGCCCGCGGGATTAACAAAGTTATATTAGTAGGCAACGTAGGGGTTGACCCCGATGTTCGCTACATGCCAAATGGCAATGCTGTTACTACCTTATCAATTGCAACAAGTGAAACGTGGAAAGACAAGCAAACAGGTGATAAACAAGAACGTACGGAATGGCATCGCGTTGTTTGTTTCAATCGCCTAGGTGAAATTGCTGGTGAATACGTTCGAAAAGGATCAAAGCTCTACGTAGAGGGCAGTTTGCGGACACGTAAATGGCAGGATCCTCAAGGACAAGATCGCTATACAACTGAAATTATAGCGTCTGACATCCAAATGTTAGACAGCAAAGGTGGGCCATCCCAAGCATTCAACGATGCACCTCCTGCCTCAATGTCACAACAGCAAGGTGCCGCAAGTAAACCTGATGTCGCAACCCAAGCTACCGCAGCACAAAATGCATTTGACGAATTGGATGATGATATCCCCTTTTAAATCCTACTCTAAAGAAAATCGTTCATTTATAGTCTTGAAGCCCGTTCATGCAAGGGCTTTTATGTTTTTATAGTTGTTAATTGGAAAGCCCATTAAGGTTTTTTTTAAATCAATCACGTCGTAACTGATCTAGAAAAATAAATATTGTTGTGATTTATGACGAACCAACAAATATATCAACCTCTTGCTCATACCCATTATGAGAACGACATCATCTAACATTTCACACGCGCTAGTTACTAATAATTTACGGATTACAACATAATGATGATATAATAATGCACTAAATGAGCGTTATTGAGCAAAAAATGGCAAAATTAAAAGTACACGTTATGAACTGGCACGGCATAGGGTTTACACATATTAATGTGTTATTAGAAGACATATCTACGGAACTTCCTGCTTATTATTTATTAGAGCGTTGGAGTATGACCGCTATTGATCGAATGCCAACTGAGGTTGCAACGCTATATTTCAATGCTGCAAGCACAACTTGCACATTTGAAATTGATGCAATACTAGATGAAATAAAGACCGGATGGAGTAACTACCATTGCTCTAATGAACCAAATATTGTTACAAACAATTGTGCTGACGCAACAACATGGTTTTTAGAGCACTATGCTAAGATTCCGAGTCCAACTTTTTTATCTGCACCGATAAGTCTCAATTATCTTACGCTCGGCATTTTTATCCCAAGCTTTATACCAATAGGAATAACACTACCTGGTCGTATTATGAGTAATGTGGAATTCTATACCCATGCACGAAATCATCCGGAATTAACTGAGCAATACTCCAATTTAGGTTTACAAATTGGCATTGCTGTTTCTATATTAGTATTAGCTGCGTCAATTACTGGTATCATCGCTGCATCAATCTATTTAAGCGGTGCGATTGCCACAATAACAACCACAGGCTGTAGTGTATCCGGAGCTATAAGTACGTGGGGCTTATTTAAAGCAGTCAATACACAGAAAGCAATTCAGATACTCCAAAATGATCAATTAAACGTTAAGAATCAAACGGCGCCTTCATTATCATCAAGTATGGAACACTGTAATTTTTAAAAGAGCCGCATTCTACAAATAATGCTTACGCTCTTCAACCAAAGCTCACAATGAAAGGTATCTAGATACACCACCAATACTTACATTATAAGTAATAGGTCACCCCTAAAAAGCTTCCGAGAAGTTTATTAGGGGTGACCTATTACTGAAAATATAGAGCCAACTAACAATCATACGGAGCAATGTTTACGGCCTGCGGTCATTTGGACACGAGTTTCACACTTTCATAAAAATACATTAAAATTCGCGTTATAATGAACAACACTAGCAATGGTTAAAGATGTCGCGCCATCGTTGTACAAAGGAATTGTATAAGGCTTTTTTACAAGCAAGCAGCATGCGTTATTCAGGCTTGGCTTTAATCAGAAGTGAGTCCTATCGCATTATCACATGATAGTATTAGTCGTTGGTTAGCGGACAAAAATTTCAGGCCAAGAGAGATATGGTCCATAGCAAGTCAGTATATACGTCCATCAGAGCCGTGCTTATTAATAGCGGATGATACGGTTTTATCTAAAACACGCAGTTGAGGAAAAATCGTATTGTAAACCGCAATGTTCGATTAGAAACATTAGATATTCCCGAAGAAGGACTTTCGGTTCATTTACGTGGTTATGGTTGGGTTTTTGTATTCAAGTTTGTGGCAAAAAATGGCCGCATTGATTACGTGACAACAAATATGGAAAACCCAACACGTGAGCAAGTAAAACATATCACGGATGCACGTTGGTCAATCGAGGTCTATCATCGAGAAGTCAAACAAACATGCGGAATAGAGCGCTGTCAGGCACGCACAGGTCGAGCGCAAAGAAATCATATCTTTCTTGCTATTGCAGCTTGGTTTGAACAACATAAACTGCGCATCACACAAAAAATTACGCTTTATCAACAAAATTGGGATGTG
>CAZZGV010000207.1:0-3555 GCA_964654255.1 uncultured Legionella sp.
ACGTACCAGGCGCTTTTGTTCACCAAGCCGGTAGCGAGCTTGTGGTCGGAACTATGGGGCGAATCCAGTCCTTAGAAGACATTAAAAAAACCGCCATTGTGGTACGAAAAGGAATTCCTATCACGATTAATAATGTAGCTACCGTTGCTTTTGGTGGTGAAATAAAGCGCGGTGATGGTGCTTACAATGGAAAGCTCGCGGTGATTGGCACCATTTCCAAAGCCTATGGTGCCGATACGGTGACAACCACGGCTAAAGTGGAGCAAGCGCTAAAAAACATCAAACTCACTCTCCCCGCAGGGGTGGCGTTAGAAACGGAAGTCTTTCGTCAAGCCAATTTTATTGAATCAGCGATTCATAATCTATCTCGCGCTCTTCTTGAAGGGGCAATCATTGTCATTGCGGTGCTTTTTGTGTTTTTAATGAATTGGCGTGCATCATTTATTACCTTTCTGTCCATGCCAGTATCCTTTGTTATTGGTTTATTGGTGCTTCACTATTTTGGCATCGGGATTAATTCAATGACACTGGGCGGGATGGCCATTGCAATTGGAGAGGTCGTAGATGATGGCATCATCACGGTTGAAAATGTGGTGCACCGTTTAAGAGTAAACCGCCAAGAACCCCATCCTTTACCTGCCATTGAAGTGGTGTTTGATGCAGTACTTGAGATACGAAGTTCAGTTGTTTATGCCACCATTATTATCAGCCTTGTCTTTTTGCCTATTTTCTTTTTATCAGGGATTGCTGAGCGTATTTTTAGCCCTTTGGCCATTGCCTATATTGCTTCAGTATTGGGTTCTTTGGTGGTATCGATTACTATGGTCCCAGCACTGTGTTACCTTTTATTAGTTCGTGGCAAAGAAAAAGCAGAGGACACTGAAGTGAGCCTACATGCCTTATCCCAGGGTGAGCGTCATTATGGGGTAGAGCAAAAAACGGAGCATGAGAAAGAGTCTGAAACCCGGTTTGTCCTGTGGCTTAAGAGGCATTTTCTAACGACACTGCACTGGTCTTTAGCACACGTTAAAGCCGTAGTTGCCATGGCGCTGGCCGCCTTTTTATTTGCATTAACCTTACTTCCCTTTTTTGGTACGTCCTTTTTACCGGAGTTTCATGAAGGGAATTTCATTATCGCCATGAGCACCTTGCCAGGAACTTCATTAGAAGAGTCGATGCGCTTAGGGCAACAGGTGCAAAAATCCTTAATGCGCTACCCACAAGTCATCTCGATTTCGCAACGCGCAGGTCGCAGTGAGTTGGATGAGGATGCTCTGCCACCTAATGTTAGTGAGTTTGATGTGCGACTTGATTTTGCTAAAGACAAATCGATACCGCCTGATGAGCTATTACGACGAATTCGTACTGATTTAGCCAATATTCCAGGTGCTGTGTTTAATGTGGGTCAGTTCATTGCCCATCGTATGGATGAAGTGCTTTCAGGGGTTCGTGCCCAAGTGGCGGTGAAGTTATTTGGTGATAATTTAACGACGCTCAATGAATTAGGTCACTCTTTAGAGACGGTTTTAAAATCTGTTCCGGGTGTTGTTGATGTCAATAAAGAGCAGCAGATTAATGTACCGCAACTCATCATTAAAATTGACCGAGAAAAGGCGGCACGTTATGGGGTCAATGTAGGGCAAATTTCTGAAGACGTACAAGTACTTTTAAATGGAGTCAGTGTTTCGAATGTTTTAGAAGGACAGCGTACCTTTGATTTGTACCTTCGTATGGATAAACCTGGACGAGATAGCATTAAAGCCATTCAAGACATGTTGATTGACGCACATGGCCAAGCCGAGGGAACTTCTGGTCAAGTGCCTTTGCGGGCTGTGGCTGATATTAAAGTAGAGCCCCAACCCTTTGCCATTAATCGGGAGAATGTGCAGCGGTTATTGGTCATTGGCTTTAACGTACAAGGACGAGATTTAGGCAGTGTCATTGCTGATGTAGAACAAGAGGTACAGGAAAAAATAAAACTACCCGCAGGCTATTTTATCCAATACGGCGGGCAATTTGAAAGCCAGCAACAAGCTTCTAAAGTGATTATTACCTTTGGTGCTTTAGTTATTTTCATTATGCTGGTCTTACTGCATAAAGCCTTTGGTACCTTAAGAGAAGCTTTGTTGGTGATGTTTAATTTACCTTTGGCGTTAATCGGTGGGGTGATATCACTTTTTATCGCTAGTGGTGAGATGAGTGTGGCGGCCATGATTGGTTTTATTACTTTATTTGGGATTGCGGCACGCAATGGGATTATTTTAGTGAGTCACTACAATCAATTGCGTTTGCAGGGAAAAACTCGAGATCAAGTGGTCATTGATGGGACACTCGATAGATTAGTGCCGGTACTTATGACAGCAGCCACTGCCGCCCTTGGGCTTTTCCCTCTGCTTTGGGGTTCACCTGCCGGTAAAGAATTAGAACGTCCTTTGGCGCAAGTGCTCTTAGGTGGGTTATTCACCTCCACTGTGCTCAATATGTTTGTTGTTCCTACGGTCTATAACGCCATTGAACAATGGCGGGAAAGACATCAATCTTTAGATGAAACCAATAAGGAGAAACACCATGAACCAAAAACAATGCAACCGTAAGTTAAAGTGGTTTAGTTTGATAATGAGCTTTTTTATTTGGACAATACCTATAGAACTCTTTGCCGATACAAGCGAAGCGTCCAAAGTAACCATTCCATCAACTATCCCAGCCATTTGGAAAGCCATTGATGAGCAAGCGGTGTCGATTAATCAGGCATTAAAAGACAATCAACTCACCTCCATTCATGAGCATGCTTTTGCTATTCGCGATTTAGTCAATGCACTGCCTGCTTTAAGCAAGGATTTATCTGAAGAGCAGAAAAAAATATTACAAACAAATTTAAGTTATGTAGGGCAATTGGCCACTCGTCTTGATAAAACAGGGGATGCAAACGATAAAGAGGGAACTCAAGCCAATTGGGATAAATTGGAAAAAATATTAAGCCAATTACGTGCCCTTTACTAAATCGCATCATCTAATTAAGAGTGTTTTTTATGAAATTATCTTTTTGCGTTCAAGCAATACTTGCATTAAATGCCCTGTATGTTGGACAAGCCCTTGCGGTTCAAAATCCAACCCTACATACAGCGATTAAACCCACCGTGTTGTTGATTAAAAAATATCAAACCGAAGTGGATGGTAAACCTACTGAGTTGTTTCGAATCGAGCAGCCTGACGGTACTTGGGGATATCACGGAGTGAAAGGCGACATGTTTGATGCAGTTGTAAAAAATCAGACTGATAAGCCTACTGTATTGCATTGGCATGGCCTCGTTGTACCGAATAACCAAGATGGAGTGCCTTATGTGACGCAGGCACCCATTCCCCCAGGCGGTGAATACCATTATCATTTTTTGCTCAAGCAATCTGGGACCTATTGGATGCATTCGCATCATGATTTGCAGGTACAACAATTTTTATCAGCACCTTTGATTATCTCCGACGCAAAAGATAAGGCAAGTGATAAAGAGGTTACTTTATTCATTGGCGATTTTAGCTATAAAAAACCAGAAGTGATTT
>CAZZGV010000208.1:0-3537 GCA_964654255.1 uncultured Legionella sp.
TAAAATGCCACCCCATGTATCAAATACCATTAAAGCATTAACCCCTGAGCGTATTTGCTCTTCTAAATAAGCAATCATCGTTGCAGCTAATTTGGCTAATAATTGATGTGTAGCAGCAGGCTCGGTATACATAAGATTCAACACACGTTTGAAATCGCGACTACTTCCCCCTTCCACCATATAACAGGCTAGTGTCCATGGACTGCCTGCAAAACCTATCAATGGTAACTCAGATGGCATCTCATGACGAATCAATGATACTGCATCCATCACATAGCCTAGCTCATTGATAACATCCACGCTCGGTAAGTTTTCAATAGCGATTACACTACGAATAGGGTCAGAAAAACAAGGGCCCTCACCTTCAACAAAAGAAAGCCCTAATCCCATAGCGTCGGGGATGGTTAAAATATCAGAAAATAAAATTGCAGCATCAAGAGCAAATCGTCGCAAAGGTTGCAAGGTTACTTCACAAGCCAACTCAGGAGTTTTACATAAATTTAAAAAGTCTCCAGCCATTGCCCTTGTTGCCCTGTATTCAGGCAAATAGCGCCCTGCTTGACGCATAAGCCATACTGGAGTGCGTGTTACGGGCTTTTTTTGTAAAGTTCGAATAAATATAGACTGGGTTACATCCGTCATAATTAACCATTAATTTTCAACAAGTAATTTTAAATTTTAACATAAAACAAGACGATTGTGATGACGACAAGGCAGGATTGAATTTTAGAAAGACAAGAGCTATTACGTTACCCAAGGCAACGTCTCAAAGCTAACATTATTCTTCGAGACCTTGTGAAATCAAAGAGATTAATAAATTTTCCAACTGATTTGTCCGGGTAATCCAGACCAATAGCTACCATTTATTGATTGAGGCATTACAGTAAAATCATTTCCAATATAGTAAGTACCCCATACCTCGCCCGCACTCAAATAACAATACTGCTGATTGGACGTAAATATGGCAACTTTATTGTCACAGCGATAATCTAATTGTATAGAAACACCGTTCCCATCTTGCTTCATATAAAAAACCTGGCTGGTCGTGCCATTAGGTATGTGCGTGGGAATCTCGCCTTCCTGAAGAACACCTGCATATCGATTATTTATTTTTAATTTACAATCATGACCACTTTGATTGGTTATGGTAATACCTAAATGTTGACAATTCACTTTAGCAAACGATGCTATCGAAATTGACATTAAAATAAACATAACTGCTAATTTTTTCATGTCCTACCTCTATAGTTTCCGAGTCGACTATGCTAATGGAATTCAACTAAAATTGCACTAAAAAAATACATGCTTTTGTTTTGCTTGTTCTATTTATAAGTTCACAGCAAAGCTTACAGTTGTTATGCTTAGCCCATTATTTATCTGGAATCACTCTTGATGGACACACTTCATATATCAGCACTGAGTATAATGACCCACATTGGCATCCATGAATGGGAGCAACGTATTTTGCAGCAATTATTGGTAGATATCCGCATTCCTATTGATGTAACTGCTTGTAATAATCAACTGGCAAACACTATAGATTACGACCAATTATGCCAACGTGTTACAACCTTTGTTGAAACTACTAGTTTTTCACTCATTGAAACCGTCGCAGAACATGTAGCGCAATTGATAAAAACCGAATTTCAGGTCAATGAACTGTCCGTTAGTGTCAGCAAACCTCACGCTATAAAAAATGCAACAAATATATGTGTTACTATTAACCGCTAAAAAATTGAACATGAGCTATAGGTAGTTCACTGAATGACAAAAAAAATCATTTTTCAAGACACATTTTTAATCATCGGTATCATGTGTCATCTACCAGACACAGGCTGTGGTGCCAGTCTTGAAAGGACAATCAATGCATGTTTAACCCAGCTGTTGCCACATGGTGTTGAATTTAATATTGACGCAGAACCAAAAGCGACAGGCAGTCATTACCTAACTATAAAAATAGAAGGGCAAACAGAACTATCAGATACAGAAAAACAACTTATTTCAACAACCTTAAAATCCAGTATCGAGAGTAGTGGCTATTCGGTTCTTGATGACTCAGAAAACAATCAAAACAATCAATCCAACTACACCAACTGGATAAATATGGTAGTGAACCTAATAGCTATAAGTGCTATTAGTAGTTTGTCAGTTATTTTTCCGCCTTCATTGCTACTCACGCTCGGATTAACAGCACTCTCTATTTTAACCACTGCCGTTACCGCACGAACGTACCTAATTAGTTTTTTTCAAAATCTACCTCATATTCGTTTTACCTCCATGCCTACCACCATTACCTTAGGATGGGTGTTATCTGTGACACATACCCTTTATCACTCAATTAGGATGCCATTAGCCAGCAATTTTTCAATGATCTTCATGAGCTTCATCATGCCAATCGTTTTGATAACCGTGCTAAATGGGATGGACGAAATTAAACGTTTGGTTTTAAACAAATCAAAAAAGTTACATTTGCAAGGTATCAAGGCATTATTTCCACAAATGTCCAAAGAATACGACACGTATCCCCAAAAATATCAAACACAGCTATCTGAGATACTAAACGCTCTAGAGAGTCCTGAAGCTAAAAGTGAAGAGAATAGTCATTTACATAAACGTCTTCTGTCTTTTATACAACTTAATCATAGCCCCTGCGTGCCTCAAGAAAAAAATTCCCTGAAAAAAAGCATGGTTATTACTATAAAGCGCGGAGAGTGCTTTCCTGTAGATTGCATCCTTATTAACGGAGATACCGTCGTTGATGCATCACTCTTAACTGGAGAACCCCGACAGAACAAAAAATGCTTGGAATTTATTCCGGCTGGTGCAATTAACCTTGGCCCATCCGTTCATGTTATTGCCAAAGAAAATGCTTATAATAGTAGCGTCAATAAACTCTTATTTCGCTCAAACCGTGCTACAGACAACCCCACGTTTAAATCAACCCCCTCGTTTAGTTATTTGTATTCAGTGTTGATTTTTTTAGGAATCATGGCTTCGGTCTTAATACCATTAGCTTTAGGTATAACCAGTGTCCCACTTTTACTACAAAATATCATCGGCGTTATATTTGCGGTTTGTCCCTGTACGATAGCTATCGCCCATCAACTACCAAATTTGCTTAGTACGTATCAACGTGGAAATAAAGGTATCTTATTACGAGACGACCATTTAACTGACGATTCCCACGATATTCATACGATTGTTTTCGATAAAACAGGCACCCTTACCACCGGCAATAGCCAGGTAGAATCATCGATCAACATCACCTCGGCAATTTGGGAGCGAATTTCTCTTTTAGAAGAAAGCCACGGAGCGGAACATCCTTTAGCAAATGCAATTACCAATTATTATAAAGAAAATAAAACAAATGACCGCCTCTTTAATGATGTTCATGAACTTATCATCGACCCCAAAAATCGGGGATTATCAGGCATCGTTCAAGGTATACAAGTTCATATAGGAAACGCCGCTTTTCTAGCAGATCAGCAGATAACATTACCACCAGAGTTGCCAGAACAAATTAGCGAGAAACTACAG
>CAZZGV010000209.1:0-3536 GCA_964654255.1 uncultured Legionella sp.
ATGCATAACAAGATTTTTTCTCTAAACTTATTTCTAAAACAATTTTAATCGACTCATTTAAACACGCATCATCAATAGATAAACACGTTACGAGCATGCCTTTTAAATTAAAATGAGCTTCCCAAGCACTTACCATACCTGCCACTGCTAATAAAAAAGTAAAGAAAAAAATTGAACTAACTTGATAGTTAATAGCACATAAAAACAAGGTAAATAGCACCAAACCAAAAGCCCAACCAAATGCTGAAGGGAGTATATATAAATTTCCTGCGTCAAATCGTCGCGGATTTACAGCAAAAGCACGACGCCTTACCCACCTAGACCATGCTCTTTGTGTCAAAGAGGACATTAAACAGGAACCTCTACATAGCTCAATAAACGCTCAGATGGCGAAAGAAGATGTTGTGTTTGCTTAAAGCACAATCGATGATTAACAATAGCTGGCATCACAGCTTGTATATCATCAGGACGAACAAAATCACGTTCGTCTGTACGTGCATAGGCTTTAGCAGCATTAACAAGTGCAATGCCTGCACGAGGGCTTAATCCATGTACAAACCATCCTTGATGACGACTAGCCGCAAGAATATATTGAATGTAATCAATCATTAAATCTGAAATAACGACTTGTTGCGTTTCATTTTGCCAGGTTATTAATTGACTTGGATCGATGACTTGTGGCCTTTTTAATAGATCTCTACTGGATTCTGAAACGTTTAATAAACTACGTTCTGCATCCGCTGATGGATAACCAATGCTTAATCGCATTAAAAATCTATCTAATTGTGATTCAGGCAATAAATAAGTGCCTGTTTGATGAGACGGGTTTTGAGTTGCTACCACAAAAAAAGGCAGGGGTAATGATTCCGTACCAGCATCCGTGGTCACCTGACGCTCTTCCATTGCTTCTAACAAGGCACTTTGAGTTCGAGGTGTAGCCCGATTTAATTCATCAGCAAGGATAAATTGCGAAAAAATTGGGCCATGATGAAAATGAAATTGTTGTTGCTCATTATTAAAAATTGATACACCTATTAAATCGCTTGGCAACAAATCACTAGTAAATTGAATGCGACGATAGTTCATCCCCGTAAAGTAAGCTAATGCATGACTAAACGTTGTTTTTCCCATGCCAGGTAAGTCTTCAAGCAGTAAATGTCCATTTGCCAACAAACACGTGATGCCCAGCTTTATTACGTCTTCCTTGCCTAGCAATATACTGCCTAAGTCTTGTTGTAGTTTTTTTATCATTTGAAAAAACCAAATGGGACCTATGACTTAGAGTATAGACTTACGCTGCAAATTTATAGCGATTTAAACATTCATCTTTCTAGTTCATCTAAGTCAGTGGGGCAAAAAATTCCGTTATATCTGCATCAGTTAAGGCCATGTTCTCAGTTATATTGCTGGTTAAAATCCCTTCAAATAACTGACGCTTTTTGGCTTGCATCCCTAAAATCACTTCTTCAACGGTGCCCGTACTAATAAGTTTATAAACAAAAACAGGATTCACCTGGCCGATACGATGGCTTCTATCTGTCGCTTGATTTTCTACAGCTGGATTCCACCATGGATCATAGTGAATCACAGTATCAGCACGTGTTAAATTTAAACCTGTTCCACCTGCCTTTAAACTGATTAAAAATATAGGTGCTTTGCCGTCTTGAAAATCACGCACCACAGATTGTCGATTTTTAGTTTGGCCTGTTAACTGTAAATAAGCGTATTTTCTTGCGATTAATTCCGCCTCAATTAATTTAAGCATTGACGTAAATTGTGAGAACACCAAAACATGACGGCCTTCCTCCATTAAATTATCAAGCAATTCCATTAAACCTGTTAGTTTTACTGATGTACCGTGTGCCATAGATGCTTCTGGCAACGACAGCAACCTGGGATCACAACATACTTGGCGAAGTTTGAGCAACGCATCCAATAAAACAATATGACTCTTTCCAAAACCCTGGCTTGCAATTGCCTCTCGTACTTTTTTCTCCATACTCATACGAATTGCCTCATATAAGTCACGTTGCGTGCCTGTTAACTCAAACATGCGCGTCATTTCGGTTTTGGCCGGCAGCTCTTGTGCAACTTGATTTTTAGTTCGCCTTAACATAAACGGACTCACTCTTCGCACTAACAACGTACGCTTTTCAAGATCAGTGTGTTTTTCTATAGGAACTCTGAAAAATTGACGAAACTGCTTTGCATCGCCTAGTAAACCTGGCATTAAAAAGTGAAATAACGACCATAATTCACCCAAATGATTTTCAAGAGGAGTACCAGTAAGGCATAACCGATGAGTGCCACGAAGTTGTTGCACTATTTGAGTGGTTTTAGTTCGTGAATTTTTGATGGATTGTGCTTCATCCAAAATTAAATAGTAAAATTGATAGTCTAAAAATCGTACTTTATCTCGCTGAATCAAACCATATGTAGAAATAATTAAATCATAATCATCGAAGTTATCATTGTGACGATCGGAACCATGAAATACAAGAACGCGTAAATCAGGAGTAAAACGTTTTGCCTCATCAAACCAATTCCATACTAAACTTGTTGGCGCGATGATCAAACTTGCTTTAGCCAATCGACCATGCTCCTTTTCAGACTGCAAATGAGCCAAGGTTTGAACTGTTTTTCCCAATCCCATATCATCAGCAAGCACCCCTCCGAATTGGTTAACACGCAAACACTGCAACCAATTTAAACCTTGATGCTGATAATCACGCAACTCGGTTTGCAATCCTTTAGGTACATCAACCATCGGTAAGGTCGTAAACGTTGTTAATTGCTGCAATTGCTCTTGCAAGCCCTTGGTTCCGTTCCATCGTGCAGCAGTTGCCTTCATTGCTTGCTCAATTTCTGCAATTAATAACAATTGATAACGATTGATTGGAAAATCATCTGCAGGTTGTTTGGTTCGCCGCCGCCCATATTGTATCAATAAACGCAACAAAGGTTTGATGCGGCCTAATTTAATTTGTAATACTTTGCCTTGTGCTAACGGCAATTTTACTATTCGATCATCCGGCAAATAGTCTAAAGCTTCATCATCCATACGATTTAGCAAATCAACGACTAAAGGAACAATACTGACCGGTTTATTATCTACAAGAATTCCAAGTTGATAGGCAAAAAAATCTTGTCCACCCTCATCAAGTTCCGAGTACCACTCTGCATCATCAGCATCAATAATTTCTTCAGATAAGGAGTCTGTACGCCATTCATTTCTTGCAAGACCAGGTGCCGCTAGTGTTGGACCGCGGTGTTCTTTCGCTTCTAACTCAAACAAACAAGCCGCAGCATGCTTGCAACTTACACGGTATGTACATGTGCATCGAGATGCATTCTGTGGCCATGCTTTCAAATCCATATGTACATCATAAATCTGACTGGAACTGCCCTTAACTCGCGCTTTAAGCAAACCATCACTCAGACGAACACTTAAAACGTGCCCTTTGCGTTGATAGTATTGTCCACGCATTAACACGGCAGCAGGAAAAACATCTACCATTTTTAGTAGCGCAGATTTC
>CAZZGV010000210.1:0-3527 GCA_964654255.1 uncultured Legionella sp.
GGTGTAACATGCTTTTAGCCCGTTGAGTTCTTGATCAATAGTCGTGGGGTTAAATTCAAATGATTGTACGGCTGCTTTTTTAGCCCATGTTGATAAAAGAGACTGGTCAATGGTTGTTGTAGTAGCAGGTATACGGTACTGGCAGTCTATGGTTTGTGGAGATTGAGGGGGTGTTGTAGCAGCTGGACTAGCAGGTGTGGCTGCTGGAAGCGGTGCGGGTGGAGCTGATTGCGTTTTAGCATCGACCGGCACTGTGGCTGGTTGTGCTGTATTATCAGCATAAGCAGTGCTACATAATATAGACAACAATGCAGTAGATAAAAGGGTGTTATTCATCAATCATATCCTTAATTTAAATTTAATAACTCCGCGATAATAGCCGCTGCTAGCCGAGATGTCTTGCGTTCTAGATCAAGCGGCGGTGATAATTCGGCAACATCAATACTTACTACTTTGCCACTTTGCACGATATATTTCAACAACGGTAATGCTTGCCAAGGTTGCAATCCTAGTGCTTGGGGTGCGCTGACTCCGGGCGCTACACATTCGGCAAATACATCCAGGCATATCGTAAGGTATAAATAATCGTGATGTTGCATAAATTGATCAAGAAATGCTGTTTGCTTAGTCAACTGTTGTGTATTGATTTGTTCTGCCGTTAAATAGTTAACCCTCCAGTCATGAGCACGTTTAAATAAAGATGTTGTATTACCACTTGGTTGAATACACAAGCATCAGTAATCAACAGCAAGGTTTTTGTCTTCGCAGTACTGTTTAATTTGAAAGAACGGTGTTCCAGACGTGCCTGATTTGTCATTGGATAGTGAGCGTAGATCAAAATGGGCATCAAAATTGATAATCCCTATTTTTGGATAATGGGGCACTAAACCACTAAAATGGCCCCAGGCTATTTCGTGGCCTCCACCAAACGCTATAGTTTTTAGCCCTTGTTGGTGGCAATAACTTAGTAATTTTGCAAATTGATCCTGTGAGCTTTCTAATAGGTCATGATCGCAATGAATATTTCCGATATCTAGAAATTGTTGATTGCTGTGGCAAGCCAATTTAGCTAATTGTTGACGAATAGCATTAGGGCCTTCTTTTGCACCGATGCGCCCTTGATTGCGGCGTATGCCTGCGTCGCTACAAAATCCCAGAAAAACGGTTTTTTTGGAGCCTTTTATTGGATGAGAGCGGATATCTAAGCATTCAACGTGTTGGAAAAAACGCTCGCCAGCTAAACTGTCTTTTCTGCCTTGCCATAACTTGGGGTTGGCTGGCGTATAATTCTCGAGATTAATTAACATAGCATTTTTTTATGGATTTAATTTTATATCCAATACTATAACGCGTTTGATACGTTTAAACACCCTATCTTCTAGGTGTTATATTCCCATCCAAGTCAATTTTATCACCAGGCTTCATGGTTTTCTCTTCTATAGAGCGCATTAATTCAGCTTTACGCTCTTCACTTAAAGGTGTATCAACTTCGGCTTCTCTACCGTTATGCAAGGCTTGTTTCATTTCTTGTATGCGTTGATTGTTCGCTGTTTTTACTTGTTGGAATTTTCCAACTTGGTTTTGTATATGTTCTTGCCAATCTTGACTCACTAACTGGGTGGGTAAAAATTTATTTATAAATTCTTGGTTGACGGTTTCTTGGCTTTTTTTGCCGGTGAGAAATGTTAATTTTCCAACGGTAGGTTTAGGCGATGTGCAACCAGGTATGTTGGATATAATTTGTACGTTTTTTAATTGGGTTGCATATCTGGGATTGTCCTTCAATACCAGTATCGCTGCAATCAAGCGGTTGCCTTCTAGAGCTTTGTCTTTTTGGCCGCTAATAATAATGGCATCATCTCCGTCTATTTTTGGTTTGAAGTTATTTAAAATCATTTCCGCTTGTCGAAGTGCTACTAGGCACTGTTGTGCATCGCTAAGCTCATCTGTGGTGATATTAATTACTTTACCAGTGTGGTCTTGTACTAATTTACCTACTACGGTTTCACCCTCTGTTGAACCTTGTTTAGGAAATTTGGCGGTAGAGTGAATACAATCACCCTTTTTCAATGCCTTTAATTCATATAAGGGCTCTGTGCTACCCTCTACTTCAATACTGAGTCGAGTATTTAGAGGAATGTCAACGTTTGATTGATTGCCTTTTTCAACCAATTCATCTTTGAAATATTGTGTCATTACACCACCATGTTGCATAAATAAATTCCAAAACGTTGGAGCGGCTGGACGGGTCGCGGGCGTGCTAGGTCTGACAGCTGGTGGTTGTGCTGCTGGTCTAATGGCAGGCTGTGGCGGCGTTTGAGGTTGATGACTAGCAGCTACAATCGGAGATTGATCATTAACCTCAACTGTTTCCTCTTCTTCTGATTCAAGAGGGTCATTTAGCTCACTTACCTCTTCATCCACTGATGACCCTTCATAGCCTGATTCCTCTGATGTAGGTATAACTCCAGCTTCATCACGGTGGGCATCTGCTTCAAGTTGTTGTATTCGCAATAAAAATTCGGTAATTCGTGCTTCACGTTGTCTAGCATTATCTTCTAATGATGTATTAGTCGCTCGTAATATCGCAATGTCTTGCAATGCTGTCTGTAGTTGGCCCTGAAGTGTGCGATTTAACTCTTGTTCACGAGCCAGATTGGATTTCAATTCATCTGCGCTAACTAAAGCTGTTTTTTCTTCCGATGTACGTTGTATTTGTTGACTGAGATCAGCATTCAAACCTTGTTCAGCTAGCAGCGTCTGTAATGATCCATTGGCTACGTCCAGGTTAGTTTGAGTGCTTTGATTTGCCTGCAGAGCGGTTTGTATCTGATCGCGAAGCCCAGTATTTAATAGTTGCTCTTCAGACACATTGGTTTCCAGGGCTTGCGAGTGCCTTTCAAGCCTAACAATTGTTTCACCTTGTTCAGCAATCAATGCACCCATCTCTAATTGTTGCTCTTGCAGCCTTCTTTCGGCACTTTCTAAGCTGTCGAGTGCGTCTGTTAATTGTCGATTTAATCGTTCTATTTCTTCACTGAATGCCATAGCCTGTTTTTCGTGTTTGCTTTTTTCAGTCCGTAATGATCGATCATGGTCTTTATCAAGCGTCTCAATTTCTATTTTAAGACTATCTATTTGTTGTTTGGCTTGTTGTTCCAACTGTTTGATCGCATCTTGATTTTCTGACTCAAGAGTCGCAGTGGTTTCATCAAAAAACGCACGATCTTGGAGACTAACTGCCGTTAATTTACTGATTTCTTGGCGCAGTGAGCTAATTGTCGTGGCCAGATCGTCTGATTCTGCTCTAAGCCTGGCTATTTCATCTTCGTTTGGTTTTTCACGCTCTATCTGTTCTGTCAGCTTAATATTTGCTTTTTGAGCGTCTTTTAATCGTTGCTCGGTGTTTGCTAACTCGTCGATGAGCTCGTCTCTATCACTGATTTCTTTTTCATAACGTCGTACATCACCAAGTAGCCTGGTAATCTGGGCGTCTTTTAATTGTAAGTTGCCACGGAGTTGCTCTA
>CAZZGV010000211.1:0-3513 GCA_964654255.1 uncultured Legionella sp.
TTTCTGAGCGCTTATTGTTTTAGCTACGTGAGCTGCGATACCTATTTTTTTACTGATGTTTATTAGCTCTTCTATTGCTTCAGTAAATAATACTCTACGCATATCAGTGATATTTTCTGCAGTTGCAAGAACCTGTCTTGCAAAGAATGTAAGTCTTGTTTGTTCGCACTCGTAAAGGTGCATATCATAGTTATTACCACGATACCATTCATAAGGGTATGCATCTTTTGGCGGAGTAAAAACGTCACGGATATCTAAATTTATATTTAAGTGCAGGGCTTTTTTAAATTGCATCCAAACAGCAGTTGGAATTGCAAAAATTGGTCTTTTTAGTCTCAATTTTTTTTGTTGAGACTCGTCATCAATAGTACATTCAAAATAATCATTCTCTGCCCCAAAAATCTTGATTAGCGCGTTGGGGTCAAATGAAATATCAAACGCTTGTTGTGTTTCTAAGTGTTGTACATAGTCGACATAATTCAGTAGCTGATAACTATCAAACATTTTTTTGTTGGTTTCAGCCGCTTGTGTGTTATTTTCAAAATACACAGGTAATTGATGTATGGCCCTAATCGTTGTAGCCAACATGTCTTTTTTTGTTGCGGGGTCGGCTTTTTTGTAGTCAATTAGAAGCTGAGACTCTTTTTTAAACCCGGACATTTGTTAACTCCTGCGCAAATCTTATGGAAAATGCTTAAATTCAACTAAAGTGTGCTATTTTGATTCATTTTAGATCCAAACGCAAGGTGAGTTTTTTATAACTAGTGATATTCACAATGCAAAACTTATGGTTTAATAACACTCATTCTCGTGCATGACAAAATTATTTTTATATCTTTATAAAAAACGAGCATTTGTCATGGTTAATTTTATATATTATTGATGAGGTTATCGTGACCTTTGTTGTGACAGAAAGCTGTATTAAATGCAAATATACTGATTGCGTAGAAGTTTGCCCTGTAGATTGTTTTTATGAAGGACCCAATTTTTTGGTGATTCACCCAGAGGAATGTATTGATTGCGCTCTTTGTGAACCAGAATGTCCTGTTAACGCAATTGTTTCTGAAGATGACCTAACCGATGATCAACAACAATTTCTTGCCTTAAATGCCGAGCTTTCTCAAGAATGGCCAAATATTACGGCTAAGAAAGATGGTCCTCCAGATGCCAAATTGTGGGAAGGTGTGGATGGCAAACTGCAATATTTAGAGAAAGAGTGGAAGAAATAGCCGGTGCGGCTGACGATGCTGTAGCAAATTGTCAGCGTATTTTAGGTGATAAAGGGCGGTTAACAACCGCCATTCCTGGTTTTATTCCTCGTACACAACAAATAGAGCTTGCAGCCAGTATCGCGCGCGTTATTCATGAGCAAACCACGCTTGTTGCTGAGGCAGGAACGGGCACGGGTAAAACGTATGCCTATTTGATTCCTTGCTTATTAAGTGGCAAGAAAGCGTTGATTTCAACAGCGACTAAAACATTACAAGATCAATTATTTAATAAAGATCTACCAACCTTAGTGCGGGCATTGGGCCTTGCAGTACGTGTGCAAAATCTCAAGGGACGCACGAATTATCTTTGTCGATACCGGGTTGATTTGCATGCCGAAGAAGGCCGATTTATTAGCTCTCAATGTGCGCATGAAATTATGCATGTGCGTGATAAACTTGCACAATTAACAGAGGGTGAGCGTGGTGAATTACCAGAAATTAGTGAAGATTCACCAGTTTGGCCATACGTTACATCAACAGCGGATAATTGCTTGGGAACGGAATGTGAATTCCATCAAACGTGTTTTTTAGTAAAAGCGCGTAAGCGAGCATTGGAGGCTGATGTGGTGGTGATTAACCACCATTTATACTTTGCCGATTCTCGTTTAAAAGAAGAGGGATTTGGTGAGTTATTACCTGGTGTAGGTGCAATAGTCTTTGATGAGGCACACCAATTACCGGATATTGCTGCTAATTTTCATGGCGAGCGCGTGGGTACACGGCAATTACGTGAACTTGTGGATGATATTCTTCGTGAATGGCCGGTGTTAGATTTGGCCAATCAGCCGTTAAAAAAATTAAGCCATACACTTGATACTATAATCGATGAGCTATTGTTATCCCTTCCCGCATATGAAGAGCGTGTGGGTTGGGAGCAAATTCAAGCTAATTCGGCTTTTATCAATGCTTGGCAGCAATTATTAACGGTTTGTAACGAATTATTTAGTTGTTTTACTCATACAAATCTTGAAGAGCACGCGGGGCTGTTGCGCTGTAAAGTACGCTTAGAGGCACTAAATAACGTATTTAAATTATTTGCTACCGGTGACTTGCAGCAGATTCGTTGGTTAGAACGTTTTAAGCATCATATTGTTTTTCACATGACACCGTTTGATATTGCTGATTCGTTTAGTGTGTTGTTAGAGCGGCAATCGTGTGCTTATATTTTTACATCTGCCACATTAACCATGGCGGATTCTTTTGATTGTTTTACTAAGCCACTTGGATTGTCTAAGGTAAAGACGCTATTGTTACCAAGTCCATTTGATTTTCAAAAACAAGCGTTACTTTATTTACCCCGTAGCTTGCCGGACCCTAAAGAGATGCGTTATTACGACGCACTACTTGCCAAAGCATTACCTGTGATTAATGCTTGTGGCGGACGTTGTTTTTTCTTGTTTACTAGTCATCGAGCCTTAAAACAGGTTGCCCTTTTAATGGCCAATAAATTAAACTACCCGCTGTTGATTCAAGGTGATGAGGCAAAACCAATTTTGTTGGCGCGTTTTCGAGAAATGGGTAATGCCGTATTACTGGGTACAGCCACATTTTGGGAAGGGGTAGACGTTAAAGGAGAAGCGTTGTCGTGTGTTATTATTGATAAGTTACCTTTTTCGAGTCCAGTTGATCCCGTAACACGTGGTAAGATGGCGTATCTAAAATCAAGAGGGTTATCGGGTTTTAATGAATTATCGTTGCCAAATGCGGTGTTGGCATTGAAACAAGGGGTAGGGCGTTTAATTCGTGATGAAATGGATAGAGGCGTATTAATGATTGCCGATCCACGCTTAACTGCAAGAGATTATGGTCAGCGTATTTTTGCGAGTCTTCCTATGATGCGCAGAACACGTGATGAACAAACCGTATTAACGTTTATTCAAGATTTAGGTCTTGAGAACAGTTTAACATTGGCGACAAATGAATTTATTAGCGATTGATACATCAACAGAATACGCTACGGTAGCAATAGCTATTGGTAGTAAACTATATAGTGAAGAGCAGCAAGGTATACGTGAACACGCTCAACTTTTATTGCCTATGATTGAGCATTTACTGGTTCAAGCTGGATTATCATTCAACCAATTGGATGCTGTTGCGTTTGGTCGTGGCCCAGGTAGTTTTACCGGATTACGCATTGCTTGCAGTGTTGCAAAAGGGTTGGCTTATGCTCATGATTTACCACTCTATCCGGTTAGCAGTCTCGCAACGATTGCTTACGATGCCTATCAAACCTCAGAGGTAG
>CAZZGV010000212.1:0-3492 GCA_964654255.1 uncultured Legionella sp.
AAGCTCAAAATCAATGCCCATTTGCCGCAACAATTCTCCACGTCTGGGACTTTTTGATGCTAAATAAATTTTCATGTTAAACCTCAATATAACGCTAAAAAGATCTTACCTTTACTTATTTTAACCTAAGATATAATCTCAAATGTGAGATATATCATACAGGTATCAAAAATTGATAACTCTTTTGCCCGTTCAACTCAGCTTATGAGAGTAATTTATGCCTCATAGTTTACCCTTAATAACCACACTTGCTACTGCGTTAGGAGTGGCCTTATTTATGGGCTTTATTGCGATTAAACTCAAACTACCTACGCTTGTTGGTTATTTACTAGCGGGCGTTATTATCGGGCCATTTAGTCCGGGATTTGTTGCCAATGCCGAAATTGCCGCTGAACTTGCTGAAATTGGAGTTATGTTGCTAATGTTTGGTGTTGGCCTTCATTTTTCTCTGGATCATCTGCTAGAAACACGCAAAATTGCCCTGCCTGGGGCATTGATTCAAATAGCCATAACCACAGCGATGGGAGCAGGGATTGCTAAGTTATGGGGCTGGAATTTCGGCGGAGGGCTAGTGTTTGGTCTTGCATTATCCGTTGCTAGTACTGTTGTTTTGATAAGAGCCCTTGAATCACAAAATGCATTGGGCTCTATCAACGGACAAGTTGCCGTAGGCTGGTTGATCATTGAAGATCTTACGATGGTTTTAGTTCTAGTATTTCTACCTCTTATGGCCAATTGGTTAAATGCCGCACATAGCCATGAAAATTTATGGTTAATTTTATCTGTAACCTTTTTTAAAGTATCCGTGTTCATTTTATTAATGCTCTTAATTGGCCGTGGCTTATTTCAAAAATTATTATGGTATGTTGCCCAAACTGGCTCACGTGAGCTCTTCACCCTATGCGTGATTGCCGCTGCGCTTAGCATCGCATTTGCTGCATCAAAATTATTTGGCGTCTCATTAGCGCTTGGTGCTTTTTTTTCAGGGATGATCATGCGGGAATCCAAGTTCAGCCGTCGTGCAGCAGAAGACACGCTGCCATTTAGAGATGCGTTTGCTGTCTTGTTTTTCGTATCCGTAGGTATGTTATTTAATCCCCATATTTTTGTGGAGCAACCACTGCAGATTTTATTTGTGGTTATGATTATTGTTATTGGAAAAGCCATTGTTGCGGGCGCTCTGGTTCTTTTATTTCGTTACCCGCTCAACACAGCACTTACTGTATCAGCCAGTTTGGCTCAAATTGGGGAATTTTCATTTATTCTTGCTAGTTTGGGGGTTCATTTAGGCTTATTACCTCTTGATGGGCAAGAATTAATTCTTGCAGGTGCACTTATCTCCATTACCATTAACCCATTTATATTCAAAGCCATTAAACCACTGCAATCCTGGCTGCGTTCTAACCACGTATGGATACAAATTTTTGAGCGCTCAGATGACCCCCTGGTGGAATTACCTGTACTAACGGATAAAAAATACCTTTCAGGCCAAGTTATTCTAATTGGATATGGACGCGTTGGTAGACGGATTGAGCGAATACTAGCAAAACAAGATATGCCTTACGTTATCATTGAACAAAATCATGCGCTGGTTCAACAACTAAGAATGCGAAAAATTGCAGCCGTTTTTGGGGATGCATCGGAACCCAACGTACTTATTCAGGCGCATGTCGCGCATGCAGGCATGCTTGTAGTAACGACCTCTGATACCTTTAATGTACGACAGATAATAACCATTGCACGCACATTAAATCCCCACATCGAAACCGCTATCCGGGCTCAAGATGATGAAGAAGCGCTATTATTAAAAAAGGAAATGGCAGGTAAATTTTTTTTCAACGAAAAAGAGCTTGCGAAAGGAATGGCACGGCATATATTGGCGCGATTTGGGCTAGCGTCGCTTGAATAAAACATCTGCAGCTATCATGGATAGAGCGAATAACACGCACATTAAATTTATTATACTTCTCATAAATTAAGAAAAATAGCCATGCGAAATTACTACGCAATTATGCGTTGAGCCTAGTTTGAAAAAATCAAGTGGAACGCGCTACAAATAGCGCGAGCTATGTACTTCGGTTAACACGCGCTATTAATTTTATGCTTTATATTAGCTATACATAGTACTACTTAAATCAGCACAGCGTTCCTCATCCTCATTTTTTGCTTTTTTAGCCAACACATGTTCATTATTTTTTTGCTCTATGTCTCGCTTCTGTTTTAAGCGCTCCAATTGATTACTATCGCTCAACTCTTTTAACAGCGCTTTTAACACAACTAATAACTCTGACTCTTGTGCAACAGATGCTTGCAGGGGTTGCGGTGAAGCTTGCAGCACAATTTTTGTATTGAAAAACCCGGCTTGGGCACGCGAAAGTGCATCAGGAGTTGGTTCTGCAGGGGAGACGTTACGTTTTTTATTGGTAGGCATTTTAGATCTCCTTTACTTAGTATCTCTTAAACCATAGTCAGGATTTGAAAAAAGAACAACTAAAGATAAATATGAAAAAATCATAACCTTACTACTATCCCACTATCTACAAACCAACGCGATTTTGACACCGCAACCCACAAAAGCTCAAAACACGAACATGTTGATAAATTAACAATCCCAGGCTAAAATACAAGCATATTGTTATTTTATGAGCAAAATTATGCAGTTTAAAAATGAAATCCATCCGTTAAGCCATCCTCATGCAGACCTTATCCCTGATGCAATTTGGGACGATTTATTTGATTCGGCTATAACAGATAATGAATTAGAATTTCTTAAGGGTGATTTAGACGTAATTAAAGAGCTTGCAGACGAGGTCTTTCAAGATCCTGATGAGGATGCATTTAAACTCTGGTTGTGTATTTTATTGGGACACAAAGATGAAACAGCCGATGAGCTAGCAGAATTTGGTTGGAATTTAGAGCTTGATGACATTATTCTTTGGAAAGCGGCATGTGTTGCTAATAGAGCCGACTTACTGCAACTAATGCTCGACAATTTTGAAGACAAAGCTAGAATGCTTTCAAACTTAATGCATGAAGACGATTGTTATGGTTTTCGCTACGCAGCTCAAACAGGAAGTGTTGGCGTTTTAAATTGGCTTAAAAGTAAAGCGTCTGGGGATTTATTTGCTCAATTAATAAAAAGTGTTGATTACTGGGGCTTTGCGACAGCTGCAGAGTTCGGGCATCTTTCTGTTTTAGAATGGTTTAAACAGGCAACTGATGCCAGCACATTGACAACCATGATTGAAAACAATGAGTTCTGTGCTTTTCGTATGGCAGCTAAATGTAGCCGTATTGATGTTTTAGACTGGTTGCGAGAACAAGTATCCGATGACGTATTTGAATCAATAGACCGCAGAACTGTTATGCAACCATTTGAAGACTCACTCAAGAATAAAGCATCACTTCTTGAGTGGTTCAGAAAGGAGGATTTGAAAGGATTTCAAGTCGTTCCAACTTTTTTTGCGGCCTCCTCTGTCATAAAGAGACCGG
>CAZZGV010000213.1:0-3440 GCA_964654255.1 uncultured Legionella sp.
CCCTATCACCTATAAACACACCCCAACGCGACCCAGCATCGCTGATTAACTCATGTATATCAGGATTAACATCTAATAACACATAAAGAACATTATCAAATAATCTACGCAATAGACGACTATCCTGTTTTTCGTTATGTTCTAATTCTGCAAGCAAATAATGCAGCGCTCCAAATGGAAAGCCCGCACCATTTTCGATTGTATTTGAAGCGGCTTTTTCCAATACCTCAAGTTGAGATATTATCGTTTCACGTGGGCCTTGAAAGAATGAACAATATGAGGCCACTTTTCGAGGAGGCAAGCCATCACCAAGTTCCACTGACGGCTGACCTTGCGTCAAGCACATTGCTAATGCAGGCGTGTTAACTACATGAACACCACCCCTGTCACTACTTGACAGCTCTTCTTCAATCTCCCACTCACCTTCGCACAAGTATTCATTCACAGCCGCACGCTTACTTGGCGGCAAATCAGCGTCAGACGACGCCGTTGTAGCCATCACAGCGATAATGCCACCTGTTTGCTCTCGCTGCGCTGTATAAGCATAAGCTGCACGCGCTACTGCTTTTTCATCCGCAAAGCATGTGCTGTCATTAAACACCAGCTCGGCATGAACGTCATTAAACGCAATAACATACGCTATTTTTTGATGGCTAGATAAGCGCATAGCACGACCCGCAGCTTGTGCAAAACTAATGGCACTACCTTCCTGCAAATAGATAACCACACTGGTATCCTTATCGCTAAAACCTTCTCTAAGCATTCCTTTACAAATTAATACCTTGGTACCGCCAGTAGAGGCCTGATAATGTTTATACGCTTCAATATTTTCACGTGAATCAGGCTCATCAGAGTTAATTTCAAAACTTGCAATACCTGCGCTATCCAATGTATGTTTTAACTCGTTTGAATAACTACGGTCCTTTTTGTTATTTGGCACATAAATAATAACTTTATGCTCGCTTAACACACCACCACTAGGTGCTAGCGTGTTGTTTAAAAAAGACGGCATGTTTTGAATCATCCCGTCAACCGCGTCCGCACTATAAGGTGCCGCAAATCTATCTAAAATACACGGGGTTAAACTACCCTCAACCACGGCCGTCTCTCGCGAGTAGGTTATCATTGTAAAATCACTAAAGGTGGATAGCGGTGTTCCTGACAAACAACCCAAAAAGCTCGCACCAGCCGCTACATAAGACGGCATCATGCCGTCTTGTAAATGACACTCATCCACCAGCAACATACAGGGCGTCTGATAGGGACGCATTGCAGCATCGTCGGAGGCCAGTATCTTTTGATAGCTATCTTGGCAAACAATCAATACGCATCCCTTGCCATCCAAACTACGATTAAACCGCAACGCATCAACCGAAACAGATGACAAGCTGGAGTCCACTTTCAAGACCTGGCAAACTTCAATAGGAAGAGAAGGCAACCCTGACAACATCTCAACACAATCCCTAAACGCCTGTTCAACCAGTGTCATAAATGGTGTAACCAATACAATAGGCCGCCTAGTCCCCGTTAACAACGCAGCAATGGCCAAATACAGTTGAATGTAGGTTTTACCCGTACCGGTGGCCATATTAAACAACCCTTGAAAGCGCTCACCATCTAATCTTTCAATCACCTCATCCAGTATTTTTTTCTGGTATGCATGCAAATACCCATGGGCGATAACGGTTTTTAATTGTTGCTTTAAGTGAGTTAAAAAACGGCCCTCATCTATAGCAGACAGTGTGCTAGGCTCTTTATACAACAACCCATTTGCTTGCGTGTGAGCCCGCATCAAATCAGTGGTCTGATATACCGACAACTGCCGCTTGTACGCTTCCATATTCTCGCCAATAAGCGTCACCAATTTTTTAATGGCATCATCAACAGCTGCACGAAAACCTTGAAGCTCTGGATAGCCCTCTGCAAACAAACGCTCAGGGGTGGTATTACATAAGCTATCTGCCGTTTTAACCACCTTTTTACATAAACTCGCCAAAGGGGCACGGCTAATGCCGTATTTTTCCGCATCCAAAACATGAAAACCGCGAACATTATCGTTCGCAAATAACACCGCAAACATGAGTTGAAAAAAATAATCTTCTCCCCATAACGCATTACCATTATTGGGGAAAAAGGGCAGAAACCCATGTGCCACATCAGCACCCAATTTCCTGTGCAATTGCTTTACATCATACATAAATAGCTTGGAACCAAGCTCGTTGTCTCTCGGTCTACGTATGCCATTTGCAGCAATCGTCGCCAAGCTTACGCAAACAGCGTTAGCGTGGTCTAACTCCTTGGTTAGCTCATCAAAGCCACTGTCCCATGAATACCCACCTTCTCGAATATGCAGCGTCTCGATATTATCATCGCTCATCAACGCATAATTAATACCGTACTGCGCTTTAAAATACAGCGCACACAAAAATGCGCCTATGCGCCTACTGTTCAATAACCCCAGCTGCTCATACCGACCATGGCTTAACGTTGATAGCTCATCTATACATAAAAAATCAATACCTGGACGAAGGTAGTGGGCTAACAACGCCAAATCACTAGCTGTTCCTACCAATATCGTTCTAATATTGCTATCCCCACCCCCAACGTTCGGCACGTAAGCCGCTGTTTTTCTGCCCGCAAAAATGAAAACCGGCCGGTCTGTTGCGCAAATATCTGATGTATACGTATGAAGCGTCATCTTTACATAGGTATTGCCATCCAACAGATGCATAGGGGACTGCATTAAACTATCATCACGCCCATCATAAAATCCCAACGCCTCAAGTTGTACAAACCCAAGAGAACCTGCAAAATCAGAACGGCTTAATTTCTCCGCCCCAGCATCAGATGGCATAACAGGTAAAAAAAACGACGCTAACCCTGTGTACTTCCTTGAAATACCCGCACGAGCAACAACCGGATGATGGCTCACAGCTTGCTCACCGGACACCGGTGATGCAACAGATGCCGGTGCTTTAGCACGCTTTTTTGTTGCTCGCTTGCCTGCCGGTTTTTTCTTCACATCCAACGCTTCAATGTCCACCAAACTGTTAAGCTGAGCAGCCTTAAGTCGCTTTGCACTTAACCGCTTTATTTTATTGCATGCCAAAATGAACCGCTCTACGTTAACGCCTAACTCAGAATGATGCTGCTCAATAATGCACTTCATCAGCCCAAGATGGATAGATTTTGACCGAACAACTGCCAAACCATAAACCGCCTCTCGAAGCAATGGCTGCGTATTCACAAGTCGCCGGACATCCGCTTGCTCGACTAATGCACAAAGCGCCTTTAAATTATTGCCTCCCGAAGCCTGGCCTAACATCGGAAAAATATTGTCTTGAGTAAATCCTGCCCCTAATAAAATAGAAAATGCTGTAACATCAGAACCAGGCTTTTCCTCAACGCCTGATACCACTGCATCGCTGGCTGATAAAGGG
>CAZZGV010000214.1:0-3424 GCA_964654255.1 uncultured Legionella sp.
ATGATATCTTTAATAATCAGCTTATAACATCCCAAACTATACCAGGGTATATAATGCCAAATCAAATAGCTAGTAAATATAAAGTGGTAGTTATGGGTGCTAATAGCGGCTCTGGTGCAAGCTGTCTTGCACAACGATTGATCCATCACGAGTTTTCTGAGCATTATGAGGAAACAATAGGTGCAGAGTATTCTTCTTTTTCGATAAATGGTTTATCGGGGGCTCTATGGGCACTGTCTGGTGCAGCCAGATTCGATGCGTTGCGCTCAGTTTACCTTAAGTCAGCTAACATGGTTCTTTATTGTGTTGATTTATCTATTCCTGCAGACTCTAGGATAGAAAAAATTAAACAAGATATTAGTGATATAAAACAGCAAACGCCGATGCCACATGTGATTTTGGTTGCTACTAAAAGTGATCTTTATCCTGGTAATAGTCAAAAACACCTTGATGATCTAAGTCAACAAGTAGCAAGTGATGAGTGTGTAGTTACTTCTGCAAAAACAGGCGAAGGCGTTGATTCCCTGAGGAATTTGATAATGTGCAAGGCTAACCTTCATCCCGTTCAAAATGGGCAAGAGCCTCTGTTACTTGATGGTGCTATAAGGTTTATGGTGAGTTCACTTGCTTTAAAGGTATCTTTAACCGATGAACAGAAAACGAACCTTTTTAATGAGTTAACGTGTTTTAAGCGTGCGCTCACTAGCAATGCCACAGACACTCATGTGGCTACTGAACGTTTCGTGACCAGTTGTCATCACATTTTAGAAGGAAAGCATCCTGATATTATGGCAGCTGTATATACCTTTGCAGCGGTAGTAGTGGTTGCTGGCGTTATAGCTCTCGCTGGCATTGCATTTGGGGTAGCGATTCTTCCTATTTCAATAACCAGTGGTATTGGAGCGGTTGCTACAGCGGGGTTAACTCTAAACAGTATTTTTACAGAGCGTTCGCATATAAATTCGGCGATTGATCGCTGGTCTCAAGCGATTTTAAACCAAGAAGTTACCACCCCAGCTGTGAGATAAACTAAGATTAGCTTTGGTTTCCCATAAGCATACTGCTTACAACAGCGTATACCGCTTATGGGATTTTTTTAGAAAGGCATGTTAGCGCTTATTTTTTTGTAATAAATTGATGAATCGTTTTGACCAATCGTTCAACCAATGTATCAATTTCACGTTCGCTAATAATCAACGCCGGTAGTAGTCTAATGACTGATTCTGCAGTAACGTTTAAAAGGATTTTATGTTCTAATCCGATCAGTTTTATGTCAGCTGCAGGTCTATCCAATTCAATCCCTAGCATATAGCCTTTACCACGGATGCTTTTTACGTTGGGATGCTCGCCGAGCTCATGTAACAACGTTTCTTTGAGAATAATCCCGTTGTTAGTGACTTTTTCACATAATTTATCTCGTTCAATAACGTCTAAAACAGTTAGTGCTGTAGCACACGCTAAAGGGTTACCGCCAAAGGTTGAGCCATGGTTTCCGGGCTTAAATAGATTGCACGCTTGGTTACGCATAAAACATGCACCTATTGGCACACCATTGCCAAGCCCTTTTGCTGTGGTGACGATATCAGGTTGTACGCCACTGTCCATATAACTATATAGCTTGCCAGTGCGGCCATTGCCTGTTTGGACTTCATCAAACATCAGTAGCCAGTCATGTTGTTCGCAAAGGGCAGCCACAGCTCGTAAATAAGACGAGTCTGCGATAAAAATACCCCCTTCACCTTGAATCGGCTCAAGCATAACAGCAACAACATCGTCACGATTAGCGGCAATGGTTCGTATGGCGTCAATATTGTTAAATGGTGCTCGAATAAAGCCAGGTACAAACGGCTCAAATCCCGCCTGAACTTTTCGGCTACCTGATGCGGTAAGCGTGGCCATGGTGCGACCATGAAACGCGCCCTCCATCACAATAACGGAAGGGGTTTCAATGCCTTTTTTATGACCATAAAGACGAGAAAGCTTAATCGCTGCTTCATTCGCCTCAGCACCAGAATTACAGAAAAATACCTGCTCCATTCCCGTCATGGCAATTAATTTTTCTGCCAGCAGTTCTTGTTCTTTAATATGAAAGCCATTTGATGTATGCAGCAATTTAGCGGCTTGTTGTTGTATGGTTCGTGTTACGTCCGGATGGGCATGCCCTAGACCACATACTGCTATACCGCTGAAACTATCCAGATATGCATCCCCTTTGTCATCATATAACCAAATGCCTTCACCGTGCGTGAAGGATATGGGCAGGGGATTATACGTTGTGATGAAAGGCATGGTAGCTCCTACTACTTTAAATTACTGGCAATAAACGTCCAGTTAACCAATGCCCAAAAGGCAGTCATGTAATTGGGACGAGAATTGCGATAATCAATGTAATAGGCGTGTTCCCAGACATCGCATGTCATAAGGGCTGTTAAACCGCTTTTCATCGGCAGGTCGGCATTGCTGGTACTAATAATTTTTAAGTGGTGTTCGCTATCTTCTACTAACCATGCCCAGCCAGATCCAAACGTTGATATGGCTGCTTGAGTAAATTGCTCCTTAAACGCTGCAAAAGAGCCAAAGGCTTTGTCAATTGCTGCTAACAATTTGCCGGTAGGTTCACCACCACCATTAGGACTTAAGCAATTCCAGTAAAAGGTATGATTCCAGACTTGTGCTGCGTTGTTAAATATGGCACCAGAGGATTTTTTAATCACATCATCTAAGGACATGCCTGCAAACTCAGTATCAGTTACTAGTTTGTTTAAATTAGTAACATAGGTACTGTGGTGTTTGCCGTAATGGTATTCTAATGTTTCTTCAGAGATATGGGGCGCCAGGGCATCCATTGCATAAGGTAATGGGGGTAATGTAAAGGTCATGAATTTATCTCCATTGATTATGAGCGTTATGGGGTGTTCTGAATTCGTAGGCCTAGTGTAACAGGATAAAAAACAGTTTCAATGCTATGTTAGTTCAAGCTCCTCTGGTGGTTCTTTAGTATTTAAAAAATACAAATAGTACATAAATAGCAGCAATAAAGGTTGCCATATGGCTTGAATTTCGCGATAATCGACGTTTACTGATGATAAACAGGTGCACACGTGGACACTATTGATAAAATTAAAAAACAAATCGCTGATAATTCTATACTTTTATACATGAAAGGCAGCCCCAAACTGCCACAGTGCGGGTTTTCTGCTCGTGCGGTGCAGTGTATTGATGCTTGCGGTGTGGATTTTGCCTATGTAGATATTCTTGCAAACCCAGATATTCGTCAAACATTACCACAATACGCTGATTGGCCAACGTTTCCGCAATTGTATGTAAAAGGCGAGCTCATTGGTGGTTCTGATATTATTGCTGAAATGTATGAGCAAGGTGAGTTAGAGTCGTTATTGCGTGAAGCCACTGCTGCATAATATAG
>CAZZGV010000215.1:0-3415 GCA_964654255.1 uncultured Legionella sp.
GGTGTGACTGAAATGGAACTTTTAGATATTTTTGTAAGTCTTTTGGCATTAATTATTTTAGAAATTATTCTCGGAATTGATAATTTAGTGTTTCTTTCAATTTTGACCGAAAAATTGCCAAAAGAAAAACGCAAGCGAGCAAGGCGATGGGGATTAACGTTTGCTTGGATGACACGATTATTATTACTTGCCTCCGCTGTACAACTTGTAAAACTAACTACACCATTGTTTACGATTGGTAGTTTGTCTTGTTCAATGCGCGATATATTTTTATTGGCGGGTGGTGCGTTTCTTATCGGAAAAGCCACCCAGGAAATTCACAATGAAGTTGGCGACGAAGAAGACGCTAGGAATGAGTTTGGTGTGCCCACGGCCACGTTTAGAAGTGTAGTTATCCAAGTTGCTTTAATGGATATTATTTTTTCTCTAGATAGCGTATTGACGGCGATTGGTTTAACAAATGTATTTTGGGTTATGGCCTTAGCAATCACCTGTGCTATTTTGGTTATGATATACGCCAGTGAAGCGGTTAGTCATTTTATTGAAAAACACCCATCTTTAAAAATGTTAGCGTTGAGTTTTTTAATTTTAATTGGCACCGTTTTAATAGCGGATGGATTGGCGTTCCATGTTCCTCGTGGATATGTTTATTTTGCCATGGGTTTTTCATTGACGGTTGAATCGCTCAACCTGATAAAACAAGCTCGTCGCAAAAAACGAATGGTAAAATAATATGTTAATTATTAAGGCGGTACACATCATTGCCATGGTCGCATGGTTTGCTGGGCTTTTTTATTTGCCACGATTATTTGTTTATCATGCAGATGCAGCGGATAAAATTAGTATCGAGCGCTTTAAAATTATGGAGCGTCGTTTGTATTACGCTATAACCTGGCCTGCTGCCATATTTACAACTGTTTTAGGTAGTGCTTTGCTAACATATCATCTGGACTATTATCTAAAAGCGGGCTGGATGCACATGAAGCTGGCTTGTGTCATTCTGTTGTGGTGCTACCATTTGGTGTGTGGTCATTATGTGGCATTATTTGCCGGCGAGAGAAATACACGAACTACACGGTTTTATCGATTTTTTAATGAGGTACCAACAGTATTATTAATTATTATTGTGTTTGCTGTTGTTTTAAAGCCATCTTGATGTATGCAGATAACCAGGTCGCTTGGCTAAAAGAGGCGTTTACCAGGCTCTCTTTTAGCCAAGCGAAGTGCTAAAAAGTTTAATCCATTTCTACCATATCAAAATCTTCTTTAGCGGCACCACAATCGGGACAAAACCAATTTTCAGGTACGTCTTCCCATAGGGTTCCTGCTTCAATGCCATCTTCAGGCCAGCCTTCTGCTTCATCATAAATAAATCCACAGATGACACAAATGTACTTTTTATATGCTTGCATCGTTTTCGCTTCATGAGAAAAAACTGTAATTTAGCCATTGTTTGTGCAGATGTAAAGTAAAGAAACAGAATTTTCATTAGAGCAAGCCTTCATTGCCATATTTCAGCCTAATCTATAGAATGCTGAGCAATCACAGAGCAATGGAGTTGAGAGATGAGTAATTCGCACGATATGTTTGCACAAGCACAGGCCATTATTCCAGGTGGTGTCAATTCACCGGTTCGTGCATTTAAAGGGGTAGGTGGTGAGCCATTGTTTTTTAAAGAAGGTCAAGGTGCTTATTTAATTGATGTTGATGATAAGCATTATATTGATTATGTTGGTTCTTGGGGGCCATTGATTCTTGGCCATTGCTATCAAAGTGTGACTGCAGCCGTAGCAAAAGTACTTTATCAAGGGATGAGTTTTGGGGCGCCTACTGAGCTGGAAATTAAATTAGCCCAAAAAATTATTTCGTTAATGCCTTCTATTGAAAAAATTCGTATGGTTAACTCAGGCACTGAAGCAACGATGACAGCGGTGCGATTAGCTCGTGGATTTACTAATCGTAGCAAGATTATTAAATTTAACGGTTGTTACCATGGACACAGTGATAGTCTTTTAGTTAAGTCTGGCTCTGGTTTGTTAACATTTGGCATACCATCAACACCAGGCATCCCTCCCAGTATAACTAAACATACGTTAGTTGCTGACTATAACGACTTAGAGCAAACAGCGCGTTTGTTTGAGCAATATAATACGGATATTGCTGCTATCATTGTGGAACCTATTGCGGGAAATATGGGTTTTGTACTGCCAAAACCTGATTTTTTGCAGGGACTGCGTGATCTATGTGACTCTTACAATGCTGTTTTAATTTTCGATGAAGTAATGACTGGATTTCGAGTGGCATTGGGGGGCGCGCAAGAAATTTACGGGATAACTCCGGATATCACAACCTTAGGAAAAGTGATTGGTGGTGGCTTGCCGGTTGGCGCGATAGGAGGCAAAGCATCTATTATGTCATGCCTAGCACCAGAGGGGCCTGTTTATCAAGCTGGAACTTTATCAGGTAATCCTCTTGCTATGGCAGCAGGTTTAGCAACATTAACAGAGGTTGAAAAACCTGGCTTTTATCAAAATCTTTCAGTGATGTCTGGTAAGTTGATTCGTGCGCTTAGCGATGTGAGCAACTCTTTAAATATTCCTTTTTGTGGAGCATCTATAGGTGGTATGTTTGGTTTTTGCTTTAATGAAAAACATCAAGTTATGAATTTAACGGATGTTGCTGCGTCAGATGACGTTCTCTTTAAAAGATTTTTCCATGGAATGCTGCAGAAGGGTGTTTATTTTGCCCCATCGATGTATGAAGCAGGCTTTGTTTCTAGTGCGCACCAGCATGAGGAAATTCGCCTTACACAAATAGCAGCCGAAGCTGTTTTGACGGAGTGTATTAAAAGTGCATTTTAATGTAGTTGATTGTGAAATGACAGATAGCTACTGATTAGTGTTAATTTAGAAGCTATTTAGTCATTTCAAGAGTTGCTATCCATAAACCAGCATGATAAAAATGACCCTGGTTTTATTTCTAAAGAAAAATTGCAGGACGCAACATTATTTACAAGGAGTAAGCATTAGTGCCTAATTCTAAAGGTAATGAATTTAAAACACTTGTTAAAAATAATGCACCATTGCAAGTTTTAGGCGCAATTAACGCCTATTCAGCCATGTTGGTTGCGGCTGCAAATGGACAAGCTATTTATCTTTCTGGTGCTGGTGTTGCTAACGCATCTTACGGTTTACCTGATCTGGGAATGACCAGTTTGCCTGACGTATTAGAGGATGCACACCGCATTACAGCAGCTTGCAATCTGCCACTTCTGGTCGATGTTGATACTGGTTGGGGGCATGCTTTTAATATCGCACGAACGGTTCAATTAATGGAGCGAGCCGGTGTTGCTGCTATACACATTGAAGATCAAATTGTTGCTAAACGTTGTGGTCATCGTCCTAACAAAGCCATT
>CAZZGV010000216.1:0-3355 GCA_964654255.1 uncultured Legionella sp.
GGGGATCGGGGGCGCAGCCCCCGCTTCACTTGATCTATATGGTCAAAGTAGGACGCAATCGATATTTGATTTCTTTCCTTGGCTTGAAGTGATGTACAAGTGATTACTATCACCCGTTTGGGAATAAGTGAGGGCATAGCATATGTATACCCGATACGGCCGAGTAGGGTTTCTCATGCTTCTGATGTCGTTCCTCGGGCCACTGAATGGGTGTGTCGGTGAACTCTACCAGTCAATTAAAGCGGATCTGGACTTTGAACTGGAGCCACAAGTTCATGAGCGGCTCAAGACCAATCCGGAGGTCGTCGCCATCCATTATGCCCCGGAGCCGTCATTATCGACCGAAGGAGATGCGTCCGGCTATGATCTCCTTCCCGGGGACGATCCCCTGCTGGAAATCAAGCATCGGTTTCTGACTGCCCTGCGCGAACACGCGGGACTTACGAAAGTCCAGGCAGTGCCAGCACCTCGTTTTCACCGTTCTGAAATGCTCCGTGGGGTTAGCATGCGGGAGCTACTCCGAGTCTATGGTCAGGGACTGGTCCTGGATTTTCAGACCAGGGTGTGGACGCTGAGCCTTTATGGGGACGAGAAATGGTGGGAATTAACCGCATGGTCGAATTCCACTCCTCCGGTCCTTGCCTATATGGTACGAGCCAGGTTGCTCGATCTCGATGGAAAGCAGTTGCTCTGGCAAGCAAACTGTAGCGCCAAGACAGAGCGACATAGGGTGGAGGAATGGACTGCCAATCAGAACCAACTGGTGAAGGACAAACGTGACGAACTGGTGTCACGTTGTACGCAAGCACTCATCGAGAAGTTCTTAGGAGGCCCACTCATTACTTCTCACGGTTCATCCCTACTATATGCATCACCGCAGTAACAAGTTCCTACGCGGGAAAGTGCATGAAACTAATCATTATAGGAAATAGTGGAAGCGGAAAGACCTGGCTAGCTGGTCAGCTGGCTGCGTACTACGATGCTCCGGTGGTCCATCTTGACGAGTTATTTTGGATGCCTGGTGGTTTCGACACTATCCGGAGTCCAGAGGAGGTGTCGGCCCTAGTGCAGCAAAGCATGATGGGCAACGATTGGATAGTGGAGGGTGTGTTCGGAGAACTAGCAGAGCAGTATCTTATTGAGGCAGAGACGCTAATTTGGCTGGATTTGGAATGGGCTCTCTGCAAGGTTCGACTGGAGCAGCGAGGATCTGAAAGTAAAGCCCACATGAATCGGGCTCAATCTGCCGACGGGTTGGCTCGTTTGATTGAATGGGCGTCGCATTATTCTAGCCGCACCGACAGTAGATCTCGCCAAGGACACTCAAAGCTATTCGAAACGTTCACGGGTACTCGTTTTCACTTGCAGACTGAATGCGCAGTATCGGAATTTTTGTCCGTTCTCCCAAATTGACTCATCGGCATTAAGAGAATGTGGAACGTCAGGAAACATTTCTAGGTATTTGGAATTGAAGCGTGCGAGTGGAGTAAGGCTCGTGAAGTTATTCGTACGCAGGGCAACCTTTTCAAGGTATGACTAGCGGTCTGGTTAGGCGAATCGAAGCTGTCTAACTAATTCGGCAGATGACTTCTGCGGAAGGAATGAAATGGTTACGCCAAAAATCATTTGCCTGAATGGCACGTCAAGCGCTGGCAAAACTGCCATCGCCAAGCAGCTGCAGGAAAAATTGTTACCGACAGTCTATTTGAACTTTTCAATCGACAGCATTTTGTACACCTTGCCTCCTAGTGCTCTTTACCGCATGACTCATGGACAGGATATTAGTGATCTCAATTATCCCCAGTTGGTGCGGTCATTTAATGACTGTGTCACTCGCCTCGTCGAAATGGGCCATTTTCTGGTGATTGATAATGCGATGGATCGGACCGAACAAGTCGTCGACCTTCTAGACAGGGTCCAACCATATACCATTCTCCTGGTGGGGGTTCATTGTTCGTTAGACGAACTGAATCGGAGGGAACGCCAACGGCAGGATCGAACGATTGGGGAAGCAGCCGCTCAGTTTAACCGGGTCCATCGTGGCTTTATTTATGATATCGAGGTCGATTCGAGCGCCAAAGGTGCATCTGAGTTAGCTGGAGAGATTATGGAATACATCAAACGTGTTGATGTATTACGGGGACGCGACAAGACCATGGCACACATACAAGCACTCAGCCGAGAATAGAAATGTGGGCCTGCCAATCCATGACAACCTATCATATGCGTTGCAATGCAAACTCAATCGTATGACTGGGATAAATGCCGTGGAGGCGTATCGTGTTTCGTCTCAAGACCGTGTCTCGTTTTCGAGGAAAATCTGGTCCCGGGTTTGGGTCACGAATGCGGGTATGCCCCCATCACCACTGATCCTTATCGGTTGAAGCTAAAACCTTTGTTCTATAAAGAGAACATATCCATCTGTCCTCCCTGATCGCTGTCAGTCTCTAGGGTACTTTTTACGTCGTCTTGGCCAATGGTCTCGTTTCTTGGAGAAGGGGCGATTGTTCTGACAGATGATTGACTTGTGCGACAAATGGCGTACAATGTGAAACATGAGGAAGGCGTCGCATCTGTCCATGTCAGACCGTATTAATGCCCGTATCGATATCGGCCTTAAAAAGAGAGCCGTGAAAATCTTCGATCGCCTGGGGATTAGTGAGGCAGAAGCCATACGGCTTTTTTATGCTCAGGTTGAACTCCATCAAGGTATTCCCTTCCCCCTCACCATTCCAAATGCCACGACCATTGCCGCCTTTGACGAAACCAACAAGCCGGAGAAACTCCCTTCCTTTAAAACCTTCCGCGCCCTCAGAAACCAGACGGGCGTCTAGCCTTGCTCACCATCAAACCCACCAGCCGTTTTCTCAAAGACCTTAAGTTAGCCAAAAAACGAGGACAGGACATCGATGAGCTCGAGGACATCATTGACCTCTTACAATTCCAAAAAGTTCTGCCTGTCAGAAACAGAGATCATGCCCTTTCTGGGAATTGGAAGCATCACCGCGAATGTCATATTGCCCCAGACTGGCTGCTGATTTATCGAACGGATGATGAATTCCTTTACTTGGAACGTACCGGCTCCCACGCTGATCTGTTCGAGTGAATGTGCCAGATCGTCTCTCATTTGTTAGGAAATCTGGTCCCGGTTTTGGTCACGGTTCGGTCCCGGTTTTGGTCACGATTGCAGGTATGCCTCAGTCGTCGCTGATCTTCATTGATTGATACAAAAAGCATTGATCTATAAAGAGAACATGTCTATCTGTCCTCCCTGATCGCTGTCTGTCTCTAAAGTGCTTTGTGCGCCTTCGGATCCGAGGGTTGGGGGTTCAAGTCCCTCCGGGCGCACCAAGCA
>CAZZGV010000217.1:0-3313 GCA_964654255.1 uncultured Legionella sp.
CATCGCTTGTAACAATATCAGATTTAACTTGGCTCCAAACACCACTCGCTGTTAATCGCTCTCTTTCCAAATATAATTTAACCAAATCATGGCTAACGTGACTCACATGCTCAGCATAGTTCGTTAACGTATAGTTCACTTGGCTGCTTAAGAGATATTGGCAGTAATCTAACTGACCAAATGGTTTTCTTGGACGGGCGATGATGGCATACCAGTAACGTTATATGTACTGCTACAATAATAAAATTTGTTCGCGATTTAAATGATCTTTTGTACATTATTTTTTTGAGATATCTCTTTAAATTAATTGATCTTTTGACCTATAGAACCTGTTTTTCGTAAGTCCTGATTCAATAAAAACAGCATCCATTCAGCCAATTCTCCATAAAAATTGGCTATAGTTCCTTATTGCGAGAACAAATTAAAGAGATTGTACAAATTTAGATGCGTTTACCGTGCCTTGTAACAATATAAGGAACAAGCAATAAGCCTCTTACTTCTCGCTTAAAATCTCTGATCGAATCAAAGGCATCTATACAGTCTATTGGAGAACCATCTATCATCGTCTGGCTATTGCGCAATCCCTCCTCTCGGTATAACTTATCTAAATTAGGCATGGTTAAATTAGGCATGAGACCTCCAAATATAATTTTTTTGAGTAGATGTCGAGAAATCATGTTATTTGCCATGATTACTGTCAATCATGAATAAGGATATTCATTATGCCACGTAACAAGACTGCCGTCGAAGTATTCCCACCTGAACTAAAGCGTAAATGGAATTGGCTACTCGGTTTAGGAATTATTTTTGTTATTTTAGGTTCTGTTGGTTTAGGCATGGTTGTTGGTCTAACATTAGCCAGCGTGCTGTTCTTAGGAATACTTCTCTTAATTGCCGGGTTTTCACAAATTATTGATGTGTTCAAAAGTAAACAATGGAAAGGGGCCATATGGCATGCCGGGATAGCTTTTCTCTATCTTATTGCTGGTGGAGTTGTTATTTATGATCCTTTTCTTGCCTCCACAATGATTACGGCGTTCATTGCTTGGATATTAATTGTTATCGGTATTGCACGACTCATCATGGCCTTTACACTTCGACATGCAAGAGGATGGTGTTGGTACTTACTAGCAGGACTTACAACCATTGTTTTGGGCATATTAATATTATTACAGTGGCCTTACAGCGGACTTTGGGTACTGGGTATGTTTATCGCAATTGAGTTACTCATAAGCGGTTGGACATATATTTTTCTCGCTCTAGCAATGCGCAGAGCGTAAATAAACACCCTTGCAACCCAAACTAGGCGGCAAGGGTGGTGTCTATCACTAATGAAAGTTACTTCTCATTATTATAACGAACAATACTTTCCATGATTTCTCGATGTGCCACGTCAGGACCTTCCCAACCATCAACTTTAACCCATTTACCTTTCTCTAAATCTTTATAATGATTAAAAAAGTGCTCTATAGATAATAATAAATGCTGAGGCAAGTCATTATATGTTTTCACAAAAGAGTACATTGTACTTAATTTATCGATAGGAACAGCTAATAATTTTGTATCAACCCCTGCTTCATCAGTCATCTTTAACATACCCACAACACGACTACGTATCACAGCACCACTGATTAAAGGGATTGGCGTAATAACTAACACATCAACTGGATCCCCATCTTCAGATAATGTTTGAGGAATATAGCCATAGTTAGCGGGATAATACATTGCAGTAGTCAAAAAACGATCCACAAACAATGCACCTGAGTCCTTATTCACCTCATATTTTACTGGTTCCCCATGCATAGGAATCTCAATAATGACATTAATTTCATTCGGCACATCCCGGCCACTATCGATTTCCATCAAACTCATTGCTCACCTCTGTATGATTTAAAGACCGAATATTATGCGTAAATTATATTAAAAACGCAAAAGAAGAAGCACGAGCCCTGTACGCTAATGGGGCATGTAGTTTATAAAGTCAGCTACAATTAGTCTTAATTTTGTTTTACACATCCTAGTATGTATTATATAATTAACCAATGTGTAAAAATAATTGACATAAAAATGCCGTTTTTCGATACCCCAGATAAAAACAAAAAGATTATTCAGTTAACAGATAAACTTCTTGATCCGAAATCAAACCACGTTGCAGTAAAGGAATCGCTACTTCACTTATTATCGAGATGGGACTCAGCAATATATAGACCTTATCGAGGGAAAACGGTGCTCCATGCGTTAATGACCTACTATACACAGAATCATGATAGGGATGCATTTAGCAAATTTATTCAAGGCATTTCATCGGTAGAAGTGTTTAGTGCAATTTGCCATCAAATTTTTTTAAAACGATGGCCACATCCACCAAAAAATAAATTTAACATCATTTGCAGTCCACAAAATCATACCGTTGACCTTGAGTATACTTGTAAACAGTTTGAAGAAGCAGTATTAGTTGCACACACTTTTGATGTCATTCTTAAGCAAAATTATAATATCTCTCCACGAGCAGCCATGCCAGGTATTAAACCACAAATAGGGTTCTCTCGTGATCAACAAAATAATATATTGACAGTAATGAGGTATAGAGCCAAAGACTACGCTCCAGAAGGTAATCGCCTTACATTAAAACCCAAACTCGAGTTAGATAAAAAATTGAATGAATGTTTCACCAATCAAAAGGCAGATCAAACAACTTACCATAACAATAGAGCCCTAGTTCCCCCATCAAGTTTTCCCAATAAAATTCCCCAGATACCAACGCAAATCCCACCTGAACGGTATGACGTGCATTGTAATATCGTGGTTGTTACTGCAATTATAGCTGGCTCAGGTAATCTTTTCTTTGCACGAAAAATCCTATCCGCACTTGTTGAGTCCTTTCCTCAAGCAACATTTAATTGGATACTGGGCACAAGCTCTTCATCAGATCTAAATTTATCTGACTTGCCTTCCAGGATTACTGTTCACCAATCTGACGCCTTATGGAAATTAACACCGCTCATAAAGGAGTTAAGTACAGGCGCAATAATTTTACATTTACCTAATAATTATTTATGCCACTTAGAAATGACCCTCGGGCTTAGCTTTTATCCTAAAGCGCTTGACAGTATTGAAGTTCATGAATATAACAACAATGCTCGGAAATTACCCTCTAGCTTTTCATCAGGGATTAATACCAAATTAGGGATTATTAAGCTTCCTTTTCTTCCATTTCCAAAATCGCTAGTGGAAAAGCGGGATGCTTTGTGTAAAGAAGATAGCCTGGCACATATCTTCCAACGCTCCTTGAATGCCCCCCTTTATTTTGGTT
>CAZZGV010000218.1:0-3303 GCA_964654255.1 uncultured Legionella sp.
AAAATAAAGGAAAAAATGCAGGGTTGCCCATGTATCCCCCATCCCAAAAATACTCCTCACCAACTTTAACTGCTGGAAACAGGGTAGGTAAACATGCTGACGCCATGACCGCATCAATCGATAACTCTTGATTTTGAAATACCTTAATTTTGCCCGTTTGTACATTAGTAGCAGATATAAATAGCTTCAGTTTATTTGATGATTTAATCGCATCAAAATCAATCATTTTTTCTAATATGTCTCTTAATGGATTGATATTAAGAGGATTTAATTGATTGGGAGAAAATAAGTGGGTTAATGTATCAAAAAAAAGATAAGATGCTGAATGCTCTGTAGATATATTAAGCGCCGCCTCTAACGGTGTTCGTCTTATAGGATTCAATTGCTCACTGGCTTCGCTAACCATTTTCCAAAACCTACTTAACAGCTCACGAGCAGTATTAGCATCCCCCGTGGCGAGCCCCTGTGCTAATAGTATTGCATTCATGGCGCCAGCACTTGTTGCCGAGACAGCATCAAATTTGATTCGTCCATCCTCTAATAGGCGATCTAAAACTCCCCATGTAAGAGCGCCAAAAGCGCCACCACCTTGTAAGGCAATATTAATTGTTTTAATCCTCGATAATTGCTTTGCCATCATTTTCCTATGTTCTTTTCCACAAACACCTATTTTAATGGTAGTCAACATAAAGGCAGCCTGCCACTATTCGTGTACCCATTTAGTAGCAGCTTGCAATGTGGATTTAGATAATAGCAACCGATTGTTAGCTGTTTTAACCAACAATGAAGGATGACAATGTTGATATTTTTGAGCAATAAAACAGTAAAATGCGGCTGGAAAAGGCGAAACCATCTTTCCCATTTCATTAAAAAACTCTAATTTTTGAATTAAAAAATCATTTTTTACAGGCGGAATGTAGTAAAAACTAGATAAAATACATTGCCGATAACCACGAATTAACATCATTCGCCGAACAGTAAGTGAAGACGTTAGTATTGTTGTAATTTGACCAAAACAGTCTAAATGCCCCCACCGTAATGCAGCTCCCCAAAAACTAAACGGGTTAATACCAAAAAAAATTACATATCCCATGGGCTTTAAAACCCGATCTATTTCATCAATTGGACTTTTGCTGCCTGAAAATGCTTCTAAAGTAAGAGGAGCAATAACACAATCAACGCTATCTCTTGCTATGGGCAGCATGCTAAGAGAAGAAACCATTGATGCCCTATGTGGAATAATAAAAGGGCTGACTACAAATGTCTGCCGAAATTGAAATGTAGACAACGTATTTTCGCCGCAACTACCCAATTGTAAGACTGTCCCATTCTTTGGCAATTGTTCGCTAATTTGCATTAATTCACTAGCAAAAGCATTGGCAACACGACAACCTTGTGGCGTTTTAAACCACTTGTCCAATGCACGGTATTTTTTTGCCTGTTCGTCCAAAAACAAGGTCTACCTCAAGTTATAAATTATAAATACGATAATTATTAATGCACCATTCAAACTTTTTGTCTATAGTTATCATATATTTATAGGAAACGTGTCCACTATGCCCGCTGCAGAAGAAGATCGCTTACAAGGAATCGCACAGCTACTTGTGCAAGAAAATCTATTAAGCAAAGAAAAAGCTCTGCAATTTCAACAAGTTGCTGCGTCGAGCAAATTGAGCTTACTTCAATATTTAGTAACAAAAAATATTATTACAGCAAAAGATATTGCGGTTGCAGTGGCAAGAAATTTTGGCTTAGCTCTCCTTGATTTAAATAGCATCGAGCTAGATTTACTGCCGATATCCCTAGTAAGTGAAAAATTAATACGGCGTCATAATTTAATTCCATTGTATAATCGCGGGACGCAACTCTATTTAGCAACCGATGATCCAAGCAAGCAATCTTCTTTAAAGGACATTCAATTTCATACGGGCCTCTATGTAACCCCCGTGGTGGTTGAAACGGACAAATTAAACGAGCTTATTGATAAATTGCTGCATCAAAAAGAAAGCCAAGGCTTATCTGATTATTTTGAAGAATCTCAAGATATTGAAGGATTAGAATTCAGCGGTGATGAAGAGGAAGAGAAAGAAACTGAAGCGTCAACGGCTATCTCAAGCGATGATGCACCGGTTGTTAAATTCGTTAATCGAATATTAATTGACGCTATAAAAAAAGGGGTTTCTGATATTCATTTTGAACCTTACGAGCGTGAATACAGAATCCGCTATCGTCAAGATGGTCTACTAAATGAAATAGCATCCCCTCCCGCAGGCTTGTCAGCTCGAATTGCTGCTCGTATAAAAGTTATGTCTAGTCTTGATATATCTGAACGACGTATTCCTCAAGACGGTCGATTTAAAATGAAACTGTCACGATCTAGAGCAATTGATTTTCGGGTGAGTAGTTGCCCCACAGTTGCCGGGGAAAAAATTGTAATGCGTATTTTAGATCCAGGTTCTACAAAACTAGGGATTGAATCTCTAGGATTTAGCCCCATACAGCGGGAGCATTTCTTGCGGACGATTGCTAAGCCACAAGGCATGATTTTGGTCACAGGCCCTACTGGTAGTGGTAAAACAGTCACATTATATACGGCACTTAACATACTCAATACCATTGAAGCAAACATCTCTACCGCCGAAGATCCAGTAGAAATTAAAGTCTCCGGTATTAATCAAGTAAATATCAATCCAAAAGCTGGCCTCACATTTTCTAGCACATTGCGCGCCTTCTTACGACAAGATCCAGATATCATCATGGTTGGTGAAATACGTGATTTAGAAACCGCTGAAATAGCAGTAAAAGCATCACAAACCGGCCACTTAGTTTTATCAACCTTGCATACTAATAGTGCATCTGAAACGCTGACACGATTGATTAATATGGGCGTCCCATCATTTAATATCGCAAGTTCTGTTAGCCTAATTATTGCACAACGCCTTGTTAGACGATTATGCGAACATTGTAAAGTTGTGCTTGAGGATGCAACGCCACAAAGTCTAATTGAACTAGGCTTTTCAGAAACAGACGTTCAAACATTAAAGCTCTATAAAGCGGTTGGTTGTAATCAATGTACAAATGGCTATCGTGGAAGAATTGGTTTATTTGAAGTGATGCCTATATCAAAAGCCCTGGGGCAAATGATCATGTCTGGTGGAACATCACTCGACATTCTTAAGCTAGCACAATCAGAAGGCATGCTTACTGTGTATCAAGCAGGTCTTGAGAAAATCAAAGAAGGTATTACAACCATAGAGGAGGTCAATCGGGTAACGGTTGAATAACTGATATGGAAAAACCTGC
>CAZZGV010000219.1:0-3282 GCA_964654255.1 uncultured Legionella sp.
TCAGATTGTTGTTAGTCTAAGAAATATAGAAATTCTCGCCTTATTTGTTGAGCTCGCAAAACAAAAGAAACAACCGCATATCACTATAGTTCTTCCCATTAGTTTAAGCGCTGTTCAAGACGCTATAGATTGCCATCCAAAGATATTTAATGAGTGCCGTTTTTACTATAAAAATAGGCATGAGGAAAAAGCGTGGGGGACGGGTCATACTCAAATAGATATCTACCATTTATTTCCATTTTCAAACCATAATTTTCGTGCATTAATGGATTATGCCGCTGCTTGTGACACACCGATTGTTGTCACAGGAGACCAATCATTTACCGAGTTATTTTTTACTATTGAGTCTTCATTTGTATTTATTTACCAACTTCTTCATCATAAAAAATCATTGCTAGAAGCTATTTGTGATTTAGCAGGTGATAACCGATTAACTCAGTTATCTATTCTTCTAACATACCTCATTCGTAAGAAATCAGAAACAAACATACTAATTAAGTTAGCAAATTTTTTATTCAAAAAATGGGATACTTTAAAAGAAGAAACAACAATTTTAACAAAGGAAATTCAAAACCAACCTGATTTAATAGCTAACTTAGCGCAAATAATAAATAAAACTGCTCTTAAAAAACAAGAAGGTATAACCAAAAAAGAACATGAAGAGGAAGCGGAAGAAACGACTTCAGTATTTAGAATGAACGCTCCTTGATTTAACGGGTATTAAACGAGTTTATTCTAACTCGATATTAGCCATTTTTACAACAATCGCTAACAATACGGCGTTGCGAGCGTCAGTGAGTCCATCTACATCAAGATTCAAATTAAAAATCGCGCTGAATTAATAAAGGCCTATAGATAGGCGCCTCATCCTATTTGTAAACGCTATTCTACCATTAACAATTTGAGATAAAAATTGCATGTATATGAGTTATGTTCAGCAATTAGTTGTCAAATAATACACATCTAGGTTGTTTATGGTCTAAGACAGCGTATAATTAACAGCTTATTGCCCATATAAGGATAATAATGAGCTGCTTATTCTGTAAAATTGCTACGGGCGAAATCCCAGCAACAGTTGTGCTTGATGACACAGAACTGATGGCATTTCATGATATACACCCTCAAGCGCCTAAACACCTGCTCATTATTCCCAAAAAGCATATTGCTACTATCGATGACGCAAACGCAGATGATGAGCAATTATTAGGGAAAATGGTGCTTGCTGCAAAAAAATTGGCAAAATCAGAAGGGTTAAGTGACAAAGGTTATCGCTTGGTTTTTAATGTTAACGCTGGCGGCGGACAAGAGGTTTACCACATACACCTCCATGTGTTAGGTGGACGACAAATGGTGTGGCCACCAGGCTAGCACTTACTGTTTTCCTTGTCTTTAAGTCTATAGGGTTTTTAAGATGCAAGAATTATATAAACAACTGTTAAAAGATATCGGCGAAGATCCAAGCCGTGATGGACTTTTGGATACGCCTGAACGCGCTGCAAATGCTATGCGCTACTTAACCAAAGGTTATAACGAAAATTTAGATGACATCATTAACGGTGCACTTTTCGAATCCGATATGAACGAAATGGTTATTGTTAAAGATGTTGAAATGTACTCCATGTGTGAGCACCATTTATTACCCTTCTATGGTAAGTGTCATGTTGGCTATTTGCCTCAAGGAAAAGTGATTGGGCTATCTAAAATTGCGCGTATCGTTGATTTTTTTGCACGCAGACTGCAAATTCAGGAAAGACTGACAACTGAAATTGCTAACAGTATTGAAAAGATTACTGGAGCACGCGGCGTCGGTGTAGTAATAGAGGCAAGGCACCTTTGCATGATGATGCGCGGGGTTGAAAAACAAAATTCAGTAATGACAACCTCCGTCATGTTAGGTGAAATGCGAAACAATCCTAATAGCCGCATGGAATTTTTGAATTTGATTCGGTAAACAAACCTCTCTAAATTAAAGCATGTCCTTTAGAATACAAAAATAGAATACAAAAAGCCCGGCTTACTCCAGTCATTGTTACAAAGACTGGAGTAAGCCGGGCTTTTTGTAGTTAACGTGTAACTAGCTACTCATCAGACTCTGGTGCTTCATTTGCAATGACATCTGTAGGAACAGTTTCAACATGCTCAGGAGCTACGTCTTTGGTTACAGCGACGGCACCAGGCTTGTCCTTCCATTCCAACTTGACACGACCTTGCTTGTCAACACCGGCAACAAACACTTCGATTTCTTGCCCTTCCTGTAGAACATCCTCTACTTTTTGAGCACGGTCATTACAAATTTGTGAAATGTGTAGCAAACCATCTTTACCAGGCAGTAAATTAATAAACGCCCCAAAATCTACGATTTTATTTACTTTACCACGGTACGTTTGCCCTACCTCAACTTCTGCAATTAACGCTTTAATCTGACGCTGGGCTTCTTCTAACGCTTCACCACTTGGGGAGAATAATTGAACAACACCAGTATCATCAATATCAATAGATACACCGGTACTTTCAATCAAGCCTTTAATGGTGGCACCACCTTTGCCAATTATGGTACGAATTTTATCTTCCGCTACTTTCATCGTTACAATTCTTGGCGCATGTTGTGATAATTCAACACGGTGTTCAGCCAACGCATTACTCATCACCTCTAATATATGAAGACGACCAGCAAGCGCTTGCTCAAGTGCTTGTTCCATAATGTCTTTAGTGATGCCGGTGATTTTAATGTCCATTTGTAACGCGGTAATCCCTTTGGTTGTACCCGCTACTTTAAAATCCATATCACCAAGATGATCTTCATCACCTAGAATATCGGTTAATACCGCAAAACGCGCACCGTCTTTAATAAGACCCATTGCAACACCAGCCACAGGAGCCTTTAAAGGAACACCAGCATCCATTAATGCAAGACTCGTTCCGCAAACAGTTGCCATTGAGCTTGAACCGTTTGATTCGGTAATTTCAGATACTACACGTAGTACATAAGGAAACTCACTAGCCTCAGGAAGCACTGCCATTAAACTGCGACGTGCAAGACGTCCATGACCAATTTCACGACGTTTGGGACTTCCAACCATCCCTGTTTCACCAACAGAATAAGGAGGGAAGTTGTAATGAAGCATAAATCTATCTCGTACTTCACCGTCCAATTTATCTAATATTTGCGCATCCCTATCATTACCAAGCGTTGCGGCAACAATGGCTTGTGTTTCTCCGCGCGTAAATAAGGCAGAACCATGTGCGCGATCCAATACATGAGTACGAATAGCGATAGGACGC
>CAZZGV010000220.1:0-3253 GCA_964654255.1 uncultured Legionella sp.
CACCAAGTGGCTACAAGATAATGCGTGCTCCTTTCATGAAACCTTGAGAAACTTTATCTTTCAAGTTGCCAGTTATTTCGATCATAAAAATCAAGCATTACCGAAAAGCTTCATTATCCCGCTTATCAATTACATAAAACAGACAAATAACCATGTGGCGACTCTTAACTATGATCCATTAATTTACACCCCATTTTGTACACAAAAGATTTTAGGCACATATGATGTTGCACATTTAGTAGATGGCATGCAAAAAGGGAATGGGTTCTCACTGCACAATCTATTACCTTTATGGAATAACCATTTTGGCTTATATCTTCATTTACATGGTTCACCACGCTTTATAGAAGATAACAATGGTAAAATTACCAAGCTTGATGCAGATGAATTTTACAATGGAAAAATTGATGGTATTGTAGGTAAACATATCGTTTTAACACACATTAAACATAAAAAGTCAGTAATAGACGCATCAGAAGTATTATCAGAATACTGGGTAATGTTTAATTACCTATTGGGAGAGGTAACAACGGTTACTTTATTTGGATATTCAGGGGAAGACATTCATTTCAATATGTTACTTAAGGCGCGTAACAATCTAAATATAAGAATAATAGAAAGAAAGCATGAAGCCGGAATGCCGGAGAGAAAAGAATTTTGGGAAGAGCGGGTAATTGATACAGATAATGGTAGTAGGATAAAACTAATTCCAATGGAATCTATACTCGATTTTACAGAGTGGTATAACGCCCCACTCTAGATTGCCCAAGTCAACCCATGATTTTAGACACTCTTTTAATTCCTTGTAGGGTCAATTATTTGCTCATTTTAAAAACTGGCTGTTAACAAAAATTCAAACAGGAAATTTTTAATGAAAAAAATCAATGAAATTTTATCTTCTATCAGTGCCATCATATTAATTTTAGGGGCGCTATATATAGCCTACTCAACCTATGTAAAAATAGGCCAATTAGACGATGAGGCAAAGAACACGAGGCTTTATCTTGGACAAATTAGAAGTAAAATTATTAAGTCAAATCAAGTCGCAATAGATCTGCTTTTAAATTCATCACTAACTGAAAGAGAGAAAAGTGGGCTAAAAAACCGTTATGATGAAATAAATTCAAGCTGGAGTCAGTTTCAAGATGGCGGGAAGATAGAGGGGCCGTCTATGCACCATAATGAGCCTAAAATGGTAAAGTAAGACAAAGAAAAATTAACTTTTCATTGATTGGTGTTTCATGCAAGCAGTACTTGCATGGGTATGGGCAGAGGAAAATAACTGTGATACCGATTATTATTGGGAGCAGCTAACAAGATTTTGGATGCAGCAATTTGAACACTACCTTGATACTAATAAATAGTTCATTCCTGCACCAGCATCCTTTATGTTATTTAACGTTAATATTGAAAAACCATTTCAAATTATGATACTTTTTTAATGATTTAAAATCAAAAAATTCATTCGATTTTTATCCATCAAACGCACCCCAAACATTTCGCGACACCGACTAGGCTATAAGTGTAATAATTTGTTTCAGCTAGCATCATGCATAAGCCGATTCAATTTGAAAGCCTTAGTCTTTCATTTTCTCACAAAACCTGTTTTACAGATTTTCCAGCCAAATACAGCATGGCAGCCGTATTGTGGTTATTGGCTGCAATGGGTCTGGCAAATCAAATCACATGATACCAGAGAAAATTTTCATATTTTGAATCTTAGTTAGCCATTTAAGAACACCCATAAAGCAAAATAACAGAAATTATATATTGATAAACAATAATTAATTGTTATAATTAGCACTCTACTAACATATGGAGTTACTCATGATGCAAAAAATCAAATATACCAGTCACATGCTACATCTATTTTTTCGGGCTTTATGTTGGATTATCCCGATCGTTATGACGTATTTTATACTTTTTCATATCGACATGATGATGGCCTGGGGTGATTTATCATCTATCGCATCAATAATACCGCCTGGAAGTATCCCTGATTTATCGAGTTTTACCTTAGGCCATCGATTTGCTGTTTTAGCTACAGAAGCCCTCTCCTTTTCCATTACGGTTTTAATTTGCCACCAATTAGCTAAATTATTTCTCTTGTATGAGCAAGGTTATTTGTTCGAGGAAGAAAATATTAGATTGATTAAATCCATTAGTATTTACATGATAATTGGTCAACTAGTCCAATTGATTTATCAACCGCTGATGACCATTATTTTAACAATTAATAATCCAGTAGGGGAACGTTTTGCCAGCATGACTTTCGGTACAACCAACCTCTCCACACTACTTACAGCTTTCATTATCCTGATTGTTTCTTGGATTGTTAAAGAAGCTCAACAATTAAAATCTGACGTTCAGTTAACAATTTAGGAGAGCACATATGTCAATTATTGTTAACGTCGACGTCATGATGGCTAAGCGCAAATGTCGTTCAAAGGAATTAGCTGAGGCGTTAGGTATTACAGAGGCAAATCTCTCTATTTTAAAAAATGGTAAGGCCAAGGCCATTCGTTTCTCTACACTGAATGCCATCTGCAGCTATTTAAGATGCCAGCCTGGGGATATTCTTGAGTATAGGCAAGAGAGTGGAGAATCGCGAGTTACTCATGAAAAACTCATAACTGGGGTTTTTATAGATAACAATTAGACCATGTGCGCACAATAAGATCAAACCGTCCGTTTGTCAATGGCTACCTAAAAAATAGCCACTACCCCTGTTCTTTAATGTTAACTCCAAAATTATTTCATTTCTCGTCTCTGAATCATATCCAATGCAGCAAATTTTTTATTATCTCTGCCAATTGCAAATGGAAGACTGGCTCGGTCGTTCGTATAAATTTTTGCATCCATTCGCGCGCGAGAAACTGCCACATAAAATACATCTTTTGCGGTTGTTCGGCTCTGTGCATGCACATCAATAAATACTCTATCGGCCGTTAATCCTTGACTACTATGCACTGTGGTAGCGTAAGCATAATCGAGATGAAGCGGTTGATTAGAGTCCAAGGTAATTGTTCGCTCATCATTTACTAAAGTGACTTGAGAAGAAGAAATTTCAGCCACTTTGAAACGATCACCATTTGCCACATCTAAATCCTTATTATTGCGGGTGATACGGACTAGATCTCCCGTCGATAGCTCTTTTCTATCAGGCTCATAAACCGATAATTTACGATAGGTCATTGGGTTAAATTCAATAACCTGTTCGCTTTCTAACTCTCTAACTATTAGGCGATTACCC
>CAZZGV010000221.1:0-3212 GCA_964654255.1 uncultured Legionella sp.
TACATGATGTCCTGTAATCAAATTTTTACCAAATGAAGATGATTCATAAAACACAGAGTGTGACCGAATCAAAGAATCGTTATTAATGATCAAAGGTGAATGATTGCTATTTGGCGAAGGTATTCCTAGCTCACAATGAGCTCCTATTTTAACTCGATCTCCTATAATCACGTTATCGTGAATGATAGTGAAGGCACCAATTTCAACATCATCACCAAGAATTGCACAAGGTGAAATATGGGCGCTTGTATGGATGCTCATTTTCAGCTCTCTAAGGAGTTTAAATAATTAAGTAAGTCTGTGATTTGTATTTGGTAGTCCCCATGAATGCCAAGTTTCTTATGTTGAACTACGTGACCCAATATATAACTTACTTTATTTACACCTACCGTACTAGCGATATTGAGCCAATAGCTATAGGGCATTTCTTTATGAACGGCCATGAGTATAGCAATATTTGTACTTGGGTTACTAAATATAATATTTGCTAATGCAGCGCCCGTCGCGCCAACAACAACTTTTACGCTTTTAAATAAAGCTATTTGCTGAAAAATTGTCAAATCTTGGGTTTCTATGATGGAGAACCCTCTCTCAATTAATAACGCTTCAATTTCAGCTTCGTTTATTAACTTACGAATGCGTGAGCTACGTCGTAAGTATATTTTGGGGGGGAAATTTACTCCCTTATAGAGGTCTGCTTTTTCTATCAGTCGCTCGCGAAGCATTTTTAATGCGGCGGGACTAAATATCCCATGAGAATGGTCTTTAAAGATATTTTTAGGTCTTTGTTGAAAAGGAATATAACCCGTAGGAGACATTAAATATAGTTGCTTTACCGCTAGCGCACGATCAGCAGGAAGAACAATGATGTTTCTATTTGAGTCTACAACAAGAGAAATAGCGGTCATCAAATTGTGCGGTAACCCATCATTGATAACAATGGGAATATCCTTAAATCGATGATCTGAGCAAAAGAGAAGGATTTTAGGCAATACCTCAGTTAGGCAATGAGCGTAATTCATGCTGCAAGCATCAACAAAAGAAGCTGCAGCTATGAGTTGCTCAGGGTCCTTATCATGAAATCCCCAGTGTATACGATTATTATTGGGGTCTATTATTATACGACCATGTAATTCTTCAGAAGTGTAATCTCTATCAAAATCATATAAATCATGACAAATTACTTTACCATTAGCATTGATAAGAATTAAATTTGTACCACCATGAATCGTTGCAGCCCCCAATTTAGTTACAAAAATTTCAGGAAATAAGAAGTTTTTTTGTGCCAAATCAACATTTAAAAAACTCTGGCTAGAAAATATTACTGGTTCGATCGTGCTAACATTTGATGCCTTTACAATAGAATAAGTGGCTAATGCCTCTTCGCTAAGCAAAGAATGCTTAACAATTTGACGCCATCTACGAGGAAATAATTTTTTGATGTATAGAAATAAATAACGTATTTTCGTTTTCAAGATACTAAGTCGCAACATATCCGCTAGTATTAGTTTGCTCCATTTTTGAAACATAATAAAAATTTTATTATGTAGTGTCATCTTAGGTGGAGCGATGTGTTGGATTAAAATACTAACTTTATCTATAAGGAGCGCTTCTTTAGGCAACAACGCGGCTAATTCTTCATTTACAAATAAAGTATTATTGACGTCACTTACTGATTGTAAGTTATTACTCGATATATCCATATCATTCTCCAGCTAAATAACGCTCAATAATAGCTGTAGGGGCTCCGTCAGCCATAAGCTTACCATGATCCAGCCAAATTACTCGATTGCATAATGAACTTATAAGGTTATGATCGTGTGAAACCATAATCATAATATTTGCATTATCAATATGAGCTTTCATTCTAGCTCGTGCCTTAGTTACAAAGGCTGCGTCTCCACTAGCAAACACTTCATCTAAAATTAATATCTCGGATTGAATGGCAGTGGCTAGTGAAAAGGCAAGACGCATATACATTCCTGTGGAATAATATTTAACCGCTGTATCAATAAACTCATCCAACTCGGAAAACGTAATTACTTCTTGCTCAATGGCTGCTAACTGCTCTTGGTTGTAACCAAGAATAGCGCCATTGAGATAAATATTTTCTCTTCCAGTAAACTCAGGATGAAAGCCTGCCCCTATTTCTAGGAGGGGTGCTACGTTACCATTAATTATAACATTACCGTTTGAGGGCGCATAAACTTGGCAGAGTGCCTTAAGTAATGTGCTTTTACCCGCGCCATTGTGACCAATAATACCAACTCGCTCGCCCGCGTTTATTTTAAATGATACATCTTTAATTGCCCAAAAATCGGAGTAAGAAGCTCTTTTTTTTGGTTTTAGTAGGTTGGTAAAATAATCTTTAAGTGAAGGGGAATGATCATGATAAATTCGAAATTTAATTGATATATTTTCAACAATAATATTAGACATAATATTTATTACAACCTAAAAACAAGCTTTTTCTCTTGCCATAGAAAAAAGAATAGACCGAGGCTCATAGCGATTAAGGAAAAAATGATGCCTTTTAAAATTACTAATAACATAGGAAGTGTTGATAAATATAGTGGGAAGCGAAATAAATCAATAAATGTCGACATTGGGTTTAAATGAACTAAAAAAGCAAGCTTGCCAGCTAACACGTCACGCTTGTAAAAAATAGGAGTCAAAAAAAACAATGCTTGCATAGCAATAATAATTATATGCTGAAGGTCTCGAAAAAAAACAGTGGCAACAGACATTATTAAACCAATCCCAAATGCAAATATAAAAAGCAAAAGATACGCCACCGGGAGAAATAAAATAGTCCAAGATAATGACCCACCTATGCACACAATAATAATAAAAAATGCAACAAATGAAAGTAGGCTATCAATAAAAAGGCTGATGCACAGGCTTAATGGAAAAATCAGCTTTGGTAAATATATTTTTTTAATTAAATTTTCATTAGCGAGAAAAACACCACTAGATTGTGTCACAACCGCATTAAAAAAATTCCAAGGAATCATTCCAGCGAATAAAAAAATAGTGAATTGTTTTAAATCAGCTTTAAATATGCTAGCAAATACTAGGGACATTATCGACATCATAATAAGAGGATTTACAAGGGACCATAAATACCCTAATAAAGTTCGACGATAACGCAATATCAATTGTTGCCAAACTAAAATCCATAAGACGGTGCGACGACTGTAAACCTCTTTAAG
>CAZZGV010000222.1:0-3206 GCA_964654255.1 uncultured Legionella sp.
AAGGTGTTAGTTTAGACTAACTTGATTAAAGTGCCCCCTTATTTGGGGTAGAGCCAGGTTTTCGAGGTTTTTAAAAAACGGCTCTTTTCCATAAGTGGTGTCGATCCGAAATGCAGCTGCTTTTTGCGAAGTATACTATACTGTGAATAGATAGTATAAGTTGCGGATTGTATATGCCGACATACAAAGCAATTATTGAAGAGCATCTCACAAAATATCACAAGCCCCCCAGCAAGCCGTTTTCGCTGCTCTTGATTAATACGAATCTAAATGATGGCCTTGGTGACTTTTTACATAATTATGACTTCTATAAATATTTATGTAAACGTTTTGCCGGTGATAATAGAGTTGTGGTTAGTGGCTTATGTTTTATCACAAAAAATAAATTAGACGTAGTCAATCGTATTTACAAAGAAGATTTTGCGACACATCCGATTGTTCAAATTACGTCGCCGATAAAACAAGATATTGAACTAGGCTCTTTTGTTTTATGCGACCAGGAATACAGTGGCGAACTAGATTATGCCACAGATGCAAATGCGGTTATCAATATTTCAGTATTGTTACAGAGAGATAATACAAGTAAAAGTCGTTTTTCCAACATTGTCATCGACTATATTGAAAGTAAAATAGGCACTAGGAATCAGCCCCAATTTTTTTCTCTGCTCGAGTATGGCTCAATGCATGAAGGTTGCATATCCACAGTGTGCGGGGAGGAAATAACTGAGTATGCAATGGGGGTTCGATCTTATCAAGCAGGTATTAAATTTATTCCAACACTTCTTGAAGCAAACGCTGAAAAAGCCGCCATTCAGATAAAGGAGCAGAATAATACAGTATTACAACAATTCTTATTAGACCATCATGATAATACATTTGTGGGATTTGGTTATTTGCAATCAGCAGAGCATACGCTAAAATTTGCATTAGCAGCCGCTCGCATCGCTCAAAAAGACAATATCAATCTTTATATTAATCATCAATTTTTTAAAAACAACAATACTTACGAACCAGCCAATCAGACGCTCAACGATCTAATCGACAATTTAAAAAAAATAACACGTATCAGCCAAATCGAATTCCTATCAAATGCAGGAGAATGCTTGCATTGTATTTCTCTAGACACAGATACAAAGACTCAGCACGACACATTAAGGGTATTACGATTAATTAACTTTCCGGGCACTACAGAGACGGATAAAATGCATATACTGGCTTTATCTGATATGGTAGGTGCTTCCGGCGATACATCTATGTCTGAGATGATTAGCTCACGAAAATTTCCTTTTTTTGCTGTACCTCCCTTTCATAAATTAGATTTTGTTTATCAAATTATTGGTGATCTTCGATACAAATTCCCTGAGTTTAAAGAGTGTATTCAATATATTGAACAAGGTCTCCCAGGTGGAACATATGATTATTATCCATATTTAGATTTCGCACGAAATAATGCTAAAATTATTGGTGAACAATGGGCGGAGTATTGTCAATATCTTGCTGAACATTGCAATGTAGAAAACACTATCGATCATTTATTCGAAGAGGCAGTTATTCATGAGATGGCAATCATTGGGAGTGATGAGGAAAAAACAGCAATTATCCCCATTCAACAAAGTATTTCAACAAAAAAAATAAGCGATAGAAAATTATTCGCAATTATACGGTGTGACGAAGATAGGAAGTTTTCCGAACCGAAAAAAAAGATAATATTCCAACAAAAAGTAGCGGATTGGGGGTTAGAGAATGGGGTGTTCCCTATAGTTGAATTAGCAATGGGCTCTTTACCGACATTAATGAATCAGAGGCGATCTTTTGAAGAGCTTACTGATACCCCATTTTTTATAGATGGGTTAGATAAGCTGACACCATTACTTTTGAATGCGGTTGATTCTTATTCAATAAAAAAATTAACAGATCGGTATACTTCTTGGTTACAACCGCTATCTAATGACATAAAATTTGCCATTTTGATTTTAGACAAACTATATAATATTGCATGTTCGTCTTCACCACAGCAGGGTATAGGATTATTTTCAGCAACGCAGATGGTTGCGTACAACAATGATTGCCGCCTATTATGTAAAGCGACTCTATTAGCTTTTTTGGCATTGCGTGTTGGGCGCCCTGATATACTCTGTAAAAGCAAAGAATGGCAGAGCGCTGCCATTATTGCTGAGAAATATCCGTCGTTTCAGGACGTTATTTCTGAAATTGCAGGGCACGATAAATTTCGTTGTGTCTTTGAATCGTTGAAATTTTCTTTATAGTCAATGCGCTGGTGTTTGAGTGATTTTAGCAGTGATTGCATTGCCTTTCTGGCGTTACGTTTACATTGAAACACCTGATTCGCTCAGTAATTTTAATGCGAAAAAATGGACACTACTTTGTTAAGCTCAATGAGTTAACAGAGTAGTGAAAGTAATACCAAGATTAATTGCCTCGCTGTACATGATAAAAAAATCTGTCATGTCCGCGCATGCGCACTACTGTATGGCTTAAAAAGAAGTCTCTGGTGACTTAAGAATTTCAGGGGGCTTCAATTTTAAAAAATTGTTATGAAATAGGACCATTGGTGTTTTAATGGCCATTAAAAAGAGAAACAGATAATGAGCATGAAACGTTGTTTAGCCACATGGTCTTTAGTAAAGATGCTTATTGTAAGTTCATTTTTGATCACGTACGAAACGTCGTTTGCAGTAATTCAACGGAGTGATCAATCAATAGTTATTCAAAAAAAATTAGTAGAACTTGAAGTCGCTTCAGGGGGGCGAATAGGTGTATATGCCATTAACACGGCAAATGATACGCGTTTGCAATATCATGCTAATGAACGTTTTCCAACGGGTTGTACCTCTAAATTGTTAGGTGTTGCAGCAATACTTAAGCAGAGCATGAGCGACAGTTCGCTTTTGTCACAAAACATGCGATATACAAAAAAGGATTTAACGAATTGGAGCCCAATTACTGAAAAACATCTTGCTACGGGTATGACGATTGCTGAATTGTGCGCCGCCTCTATTAGTCATAGTGATAATACTGCGATGAACCTCTTGGTTAAAAAAATGGGGGGGGTGGAACAAATGAATGTTTTTGCGCGATCTATTCATAATGCTTCATTCCGTCAAGATAACGGCTGGCCAGAGGAGGCTTTTTCAGGAGGAAGAGGCAATGAGAAGGACAGCGCGACACCTAAAGATATGGCCAAA
>CAZZGV010000223.1:0-3191 GCA_964654255.1 uncultured Legionella sp.
ATCATCGACACGAAATACAGCTTGTTGGCTAACAAGCAACCCTCGATCACCAACCTGGCCGCCACTTTCAGCATAAAACGGGGTATTTTCTAGCACGATAGCCGCTTTTGTACCTACAGTTAATTGCTGAACCTCATTACCTTCGCAAAGCATGGCTATAACCTTGCTTTGCAGTTCATCTTGCTCATAACCATGAAATGTCGTAACAGCATTCAATTGCTTTGGTGATGAATAATCAACATTAAATTGACTGGCAGACTGGGATTGCTCACGTTGTTGCTGCATACATTTATTAAAGCCATCCATATCAACTTGCAAGCCATGTTCACGAGCAATATCCGCTGTTAAATCCAATGGAAAACCATAGGTATCATAAAGTTTAAACGCTACGTCACCCGCAATTTCTTTACCTTTTACTACTTGAATTTGCTCTTGCAGTAAACGCAACCCTTGCTCTAATGTGCGCGCAAACTGATTTTCTTCTTGCGTTAAAATGCGCTCGATTTGTGCTTGCTGAGTAAACAGCTCTGGATAAGCATCACCCATCACTGTCGTTAACGGTTTGACTAATTTATAGAAAAATGGTGTTTCTAAACCTAATTTATTACCATGCCGTACGGCGCGTCGAATAATACGACGCAGCACATAGCCACGACCTTCATTACTAGGCATCACACCATCAGCAATCAAAAATGAACATGCTCGGATATGATCAGCAATCACTTTTAACGAGGGATGCTGTACATCAATCTCAACATGGTTAGATAATGTTGCAATCGCCTTTATCAAATGCTGGAAACTGTCAATTTCATAGTTATTATGAACACCTTGTACAACAGCCGCAATACGCTCAAGTCCCATGCCAGTATCTACAGATGGCTTGGGTAAAGGATGCAATTTCCCTTGTTTATCACGGTTAAATTGCATAAAAACTAAATTCCAAATTTCAATATAACGATCACCATCAGCGTCTGGGGAACCTGGTGGGCCACCAGCAATATCTGCGCCATGGTCATAAAAAATTTCTGTGCAGGGACCACAAGGGCCTGTATCACCCATGGACCAAAAATTATCTTTTTCACCGCAACGTGAAAAACGCTCTGGTGAAACCCCCATTTCCTTGAGCCATATATCTGCAGCTTCATCATCGTCTTGGTAGACCGTAACCCACAAACGTTCAGCAGGTAATTTCAAAACAACCGTCAAAAACTCCCACGCATAAGCAATAGCTTCACGCTTAAAATAATCGCCAAAACTAAAATTGCCCAGCATTTCAAAAAATGTATGATGCCTCGCTGTGTAGCCAACATTTTCCAGATCATTATGCTTACCACCCGCACGTACACAACGCTGAGAACTAACAGCACGGTTATAAGAGCGCGATTCAAGCCCCAAAAACGTATCTTTAAATTGCACCATACCAGCATTTGTGAACAATAATGTGGGATCATCAGCTGGAACTAACGAACTCGAAGCAACAACCTGATGGTCTTTTTTAGAAAAATAATTAATAAATGCTTGTCTTATTTCTGAACTTTTCATTTTTTATACAACTTTAGTTTGTTTGATTTAGTGTAAGGCCGGGCTAATCGCCAACCTTGCTATGCTGTTATTATCTCTTTAAACATGCGATTTATAATATCGGTAGAAAATCCTCTATATAACAAAAACTGTTTCTGTTTTTGTACAACGCGATAAGAACGATCATTGTCGTCTTTATATTTTTTCTGCCACACAACGAAGGCATGAGACAACCAATTATCTTGCTCATGCTGTAACGCATTATTAATCAACTCACTGTCAATCTTTAACTCTTGTAACTCGCAACGAATCCTTATTGGACCATAGCCCTGCCGAATTCGGACTCGAATCATCGTTTCCACAAAGCGATCATCGCTTTGTAAACCAAGGCGCCGACATTCCAGAAGCACATCCTGGATCTCCTGATCGAAATAACCTTTTTTTAATAATTTAGTTGTTAATTCATGTGCGCCATGCTCACGCCTGGCTAGCAGGCGCACAGCACATGCAAAAGCATTACTCATCCATCTCAGCCATCTCAACTACTGATTCAACAAGCGGTATTTTTTTAACCAATAATTCTGCTCGAATCTGCTGCTCTAATAACGCAGCAAGCTGTGTATTTTCTTTTAAATACGCACGCACATTTTCTTTACCTTGGCCAATTTTTTCTTGTTTATAACTATACCAAGCACCAGCTTTCTCAATCAGCCCTAATTCAGTGGCTAAATTAATAATTTCACTTTCACGTGAAATCCCTTCATTATAAAGAATATCAAATTCGGCCATTCTAAAAGGAGGAGCAACTTTATTTTTAACTACTTTAACGCGAGTTTCACTACCCATAGTTTCCTCGCCTTTTTTAATAGCACCAGTACGTCTTATATCTAAACGAACGGATGCGTAAAATTTAAGCGCATTACCACCTGTTGTTGTTTCTGGGCTACCAAACATAACACCAATTTTCATACGGATCTGGTTAATAAAGATAACTAATGTATTAGAGCGCTTGATATTAGCAGTTAGTTTTCGCAATGCCTGAGACATCAGTCGAGCTTGCAAGCCAACATGGGTATCGCCCATTTCACCTTCAATTTCTGCTTTTGGTGTCAAAGCAGCAACCGAATCAATAACGACCACATCCACTGCTGCAGAGCGCACTAACATATCCGTAATTTCAAGTGCTTGCTCACCTGTATCAGGCTGTGAAATCAGCAAATCTTCAACTTTAACACCCAATTTCTCAGCATAGCTGGGATCCAATGCGTGTTCAGCATCAATAAACGCCGCTGTTCCGCCATTTTTTTGACATTCGGCAATAACTTGTAATGTCAACGTTGTTTTACCAGAGGACTCAGGACCATAAATTTCAACAATACGCCCTTTGGGTAAACCACCAATGCCTAAAGCAATATCCAATCCTAACGAACCTGTTGAGATTGCTTCAATGTCACGCCCCACATTGCTATCGCCCATGCGCATAACTGAACCTTTACCAAACTGGCGCTCAATTTGTGCCAGCGCGGCTGTTAGCGCTTTATGCTTGTTTTCATTCATTGGTTCCATTTGTTCACCTGTGTGAGACGCAAAGAAAAAAATTATCCCACAGATGGATTCAGGCAGCAAACTTAAAAATAATTGAAATGTGATAAGGTCTTATTTGGACTGAA
>CAZZGV010000224.1:0-3153 GCA_964654255.1 uncultured Legionella sp.
ATAAATATCATAAGGATTGAACGGTGTATATTGTAAAATATTACCTGATCCAAACGTAGAATTCGATAACACCTGAATTGTTGAGGGTAGAAAAATCAACAACGACCCCACAAACAACTGTGCTACTGGCACAATCATGCTTTCTTTGCCCGAGTGCCCCCTTGAAGCACCGATTTTTTTAAATTTAACTAACGCAGCGATAACAAATAAAATACCAATAAGATACCCCAGTCCTGCAATAAGTGATTCCACAGGAACAAGCGAGCGCCCTATATTGCCCATTATTGTAACTAAATCAATACTATTCATACGTTAACTATAGACGTGTTCCAATTCCAACAAGGATATAAGCCATAGTGCTTGCAATGTGCTATTTTTCCCCTATATTAGGAGCATTCCGACACATGCAGAACTAACCATGCAACTCATTACCTTTCCAATTACTTTGCAAGATGCATTCATGGCATCACCAAAGGTTAAACATTTTATTTTTAAAAGCGAACAAACACCCGCTTTTAATTATCTACCTGGCCAATTTATTACAATTCATTTTGAACATGATGATAAAATCATTCGCCGTAGTTACAGTATCGCTAATGTACCTCTACAAAACAATCGAATTGAGTTTGCCGCAGGTTACGTTGAAGAAGGACCAGGCACTAATTTATTATTTAATCTAAAACCTAATGATACCATTAATATCAACGGGCCCTTTGGACGACTAACACTTAAAGATGAGATCCCCAAACGTTATATTTTAGTTGCCACTAGTACCGGCATTACGCCTTATCGAGCAATGATGACAGAACTTCAAAAACGACTGCAAGCAAATCCAGAACTCCATGTAGTCATTTTGCAAGGTGTACAAAAACGTGGGGATATCTTATATAACGATGAATTTTTAACATTAGCGGCATCCTGTCCTCGCGTAACGTTTCGTGCTCATTTAAGTCGTGAATCTGAGCAAGGCATGAAAGCACATGAATATACGGGCTACGTACAAAACTCCTTCCCAGATTTAGCCCTAAACCCACAAGAAGATGTGGTTTATTTATGCGGGAATCCCGGTATGATCGACGATTCTTTTGCATATTTACAAGACAATGGTTTTGCTATGCAACAAATCATCCGTGAAAAATATATTTCAAAATAAGAGGACTATCTAACTATGTATTACGATGAATTATCCACAACAATGGACCACTTGTTGCAAGATGGTAAAGGCATTTTAGCTGCTGATGAAAGCAATGGCACTATAGGAAAACGATTCGAAACCATCGGTGTTGAAAATACCGCGGAAAATCGTCGGGATTACCGTCTGTTGCTAGCTACCACCGATAAATTAGAACATTACATCAACGGCGTTATTCTGTTTGAAGAAACGTTTGAAAATAAAGATGCCAACGGCACCCCTATTGCAGAACTATTTACAAAAAAAGGGATTCTTCCAGGAATTAAAGTAGACCTTGGTCTGGTCAATTTAGCCAACACAGATAATGAAAAAGTAACTCAAGGGTTAGACGGCTTAACTGAGCGTCTTTTACACTTCAAAAAACAAGGCGCTAAATTTGCCAAATGGCGAAACGTATACTCTATCTCTGATTACACACCCAGCTTAACAGCAATGAAAGCAGGTGCAGAAAATTTGGCCCGCTATGCTGCATGCTGCCAATCTGTAGGTATAGTGCCCATTGTTGAGCCTGAAGTATTGATGGATGGTGACCATCACATTGATCGGTGTGCTGAAGCCAGTGAAATGGTACTGCATGAGTTATTTAATGCGCTATTTATTCACCAAGTGGAATTAGAAAATATCATTCTAAAACCTAGCATGGTTACAAGTGGCAAAGGCAGAAAGCCATTTAGCTCACCCGATGAAATCGCCGAGTACACCTTAAGTGTTTTCCGCAACACGGTACCTGCCGCTGTGCCTACGATTAATTTTTTATCTGGCGGTCAAACACCCCAGCAGGCTACTGCTAACTTAAATGCAATCAATAGCATGGGTTATCAACCATGGACACTAAGCTTTTCCTACGGTCGTGCGCTGCAAGAAGATTGCTTACAAGCTTGGGGCGGGAAATCGGCCAATATCGAAAAAGCACAAGCTGCCTTACTTAACCGAGCTCAGTTAAACAGCCTGGCATGTTTTGGTGAATATCAACAAGAGTGATTGAAAATAATAAAGCCCAGAAATATCAAAATTTCTGGGCTGCTCTATCTAGCTATTATGCACTACAAGCCTTATCACTAATAGCCACCTGCTCTAATGCTTGTTTCACATCATCAACTGAAAAACCTAGATCACGCGCTGCGCTAATAATGCCGCACGCTCCCTCAGCAAACGTAGAATATGGTGTCCAATAATCCATGTTAGCCTTCACCATAACCTGAAATGCTTGTCTGGTATTCCATTCTGGTTGATTAGCTAATACATAAAACAACCGATTGTATACACCACTTGAATGATGAACATTCATGCCCGTACGGAATTGATCCGCCCTATCAATGGACTTTCCATCTCGACTAGGCATATCCATAAACCGTAATGCCTGATAGCCGCTTTCTTCTTTCATAATTTCAGCGCCAATCAGCCAGCTGTTTTTTCCTTGAGAATAATACTCCGCCGCCTGTGCTGCCATATCAGAAAACGCTTCATTCATGCCGCCAGATTGCTCTACATATTCAAGATTTGCATGTTGTTCGGTAAAACCATGGCTAATTTCATGAGCACCAACGCCTAACGAAACCAGGGGATACATCACCGTATCACCGTCCCCGAATGTCATTTGTCTACCATCCCAGAACGCATTTTCATAGCCATCACCAAAGTGCACACGCAATACCAAACGCATTGGCTTACCATTGGATGTTAATGGATTAACACCGTACCATTCCTTATACATACGGTAAATAACTTGACCAACATACATTGCATCATTGCTAGGTGAAAATGCGCCATTTTCCATATCGTAACCATCATTTTGATAACCAGTCCAATATGTAGATACCCCCAATTCAGGATTCGGTTCACAGGGAAAATGCATAGAGCTGTTTGGTCCTCTATAACGATGTGACATATCCACTACTTTCACATATTTATTGTCCATGTAACACATGTCCAAAATATTGTCTCGATGCAATTGAAGTGCC
>CAZZGV010000225.1:0-3148 GCA_964654255.1 uncultured Legionella sp.
CGACAACGTCTTCTTCTGGTTGTGCGTTAACGACAACGTCTTCTTCTGGTTGTGCGTTAACGACAACGTCTTCTTCTGGTTGTGCATCAACAACGTTTGATTGTGTTGTTTGATCTTTGTTTGGGTTCATCATAATGGTGTCTAAATCGATTTCGTTTGGTTTGGTTAGTGGCGCAGGATTGGCTGCTGTTGGGGCTTCGTCTTCTTCGCTCATAGTGTTAGTGGTTTCTTCAAAAATGTCCTCTTCTGAGCTTTCGTGACTCATTGTCTCTTGTTTTTCAGCTTCAGCCCCAGTTGCTCCTGTAACAGCGTCTAAATTGATTTCTGTTTCTGATCTTGCCACTTTGGACCCTCTTTGCAATAGGGTGTCCTGTATGCTTGCTAATAGACTATCGTAGTTTTGAACGTCGGATTGATGTTTCGGCTGTGTTGCTTTTTTAGACTTAGCTTTTATAAGACCTGCAATAGTAATTTCCTTTTCAAAAGCTGCAATTTCATCTTTTGTGAAGCTCGGTTTCTCTGAAAGGCTATTTTTAATCGCTTCAAGCGCCATTGTAGCAAATCTTAGGTTGCCAATATGCTTATCTATCTTAATGCCGGGCTTTGATGCTGTGAACTTTAATGCTTTTATTTTAAGACGAATTATCGCGCCTTGTTGAAGCTCATCTTCGGTTGCATCAATATTTTTTTGTACACATTCATCATATATCTTTATAGCTTCTGTACATGTAATTAGTGCCTGCTGAGGAGCTTTGTTAATGTTCTGTAATATAGTTTTGAGGTTTTGCTCTAAAGTTGTATTTGCGGTTTTTAAGTTGCTCACGATAACACTCTCCATCGGGGGTAAAAATGCTAATTTAACAATCGGCCACGATGCTATCATTTTATTGAGCATGATGTAAGTATTTAGTAGCAAAATTGTTCATTTGATCGTTGTTTGTGCAGGAGTTGCTCTTGAATCACAGGCTATTTTGATAAGTGAATATGCCAGCTATGGAGAGGTCATTGAAAACATGACACATTAGCTTAATGGTGAAGGTGGCGTCGGTGGGCAGCGGTATTCTGCCGTCACTTGGCCATTTGTATCAATGGCTTTTAAAATGACCGGAAATTTCCATAAACTATGCAAATGTTTTAATACATCTGTGGTGGCGTTGCCTAAAGGTACGCGATTTTGTTGGGTATAGTGTAAGGTTAATGAACGGTCGCCTTCTAGATCAACAGAAAAAATCTGAATATCTAAGTCTATGTTGCTTATATTGTATTGTCTTGATAAGGCTTCACGAATTAATTGATAGCCTTGCTCATCATGAATTGCGTCGACCATCAGTTCTGGATGGAGGTCGTCATCTACAATTTGAAACAATTTTAGTTCGCGTATCAAGTGTGGTGATAAATATTGGGCAATAAAACTCTCATCTTTAAAATTGCGCATGGCATAGTCTAAATTGCTTAGCCAATCTGTGTTAGCAAGATGAGGGAACCATCGTTCATCTTCTTTGGTTGGTTGCATTGATATGCGCTTGATGTCTTGCATCATGTGGTAACCCAATGTGTAAGGATTAATACCATTGAAGTAGGGGCTGTTGTAAGCGGGTTGCATGATGACGTTAGTGTGGTTCTGTAGCACTTCTAGCATAAATTCATCGGTAACCAGGTTTTCTTCATATAGTGAGTGTAAAAGGGTGTAATGCCAAAAACAGGCCCACCCTTCATTCATGACTTTGGTTTGCCCTTGTGGGTAAAAATATTGGGCAATTTTGCGTACAATACGGACGATTTCGCGTTGCCATGGTTGCAGTAGCGGTGCATTCTTTTCAATGAAATAAAGAATGTTTTCTTGAGGGTCTGCTGGAAAACGAGTTTTTGCTCCTGGGTCATTAGAGGGCTTGCCAAGAGGAATGGTTCGCCATAATTCATTAACTTGTGTTTGCAAATATATTGCGCGATTTTGCTGGCGTATTTTTTCTTCTTGTATTGATAAGGGGGTGGGGTGTTTGTAGCGGTCGACACCATAGTTCATAAGGGCGTGACATGAATCTAATAGTGATTCAACCGCATCAATGCCATATTGCTCCTCACATTCACTGATGTAGTTTTTCGCAAAGACCAAGTAATCAATAATCGCATCCGCAGATGTCCACATTTTAAATAAATAATTATTTTTAAAAAATGAGTTATGGCCATAAGACGCGTGAGCAATAACTAACGCTTGCATTGCCATGGTATTTTCTTCCATTAGATAGGCAATACAGGGATTAGAATTGATAACTAGTTCATAGGCCAGGCCCATTTCTCCTCGTTGATAGCTTTTTTCAACGCCCATAAAGTGTTTGCCAAAAGACCAATGGTTGTAGCCAATCGGCATGCCTACTGAGGCGTATGAATCCATCATTTGTTCGGCTGAAATAATTTCTAACTGGTTTGGATAGGTATCCAGCTTAAAATTTTTAGCGATACGTGCAATTTCCCGGTCATAGGTTTGCAGTAATTCAAAGGTCCATTCAGCGCCGGTTGATAACGGTTGTTTCTTCATACCGTTTTCCTTTTAAATAATTCACGAAACACGGGGTAAATATCTACTACGCTATCAATATTTTCCATCGCAAAATTAGGATAGCTGTCTTGGACTTGTTGGTACACTTCCCACAAACTTTGGTGATGGCGTGGCATAATTTCAATGTAGGCATAATATTGCAGCAAGGGCATGATGTTTTCTTTTAACAATTCCAAACAATAAGGCGAGTCAGCATTCCAATTATCACCGTCTGACGCTTGCGCGACATAAATATTCCAGGCATTAGTTGGGTAGCGGGCTTGAATGGTCTGGTGTAATAATTCAAGCGCACTAGACACCACCGTGCCACCGGTTTCGCGTGAGTAGAAAAAATCTTCTTCATTGACTTCTTTCGCAGATGTATGGTGCCTGATAAAAACCAGTTCAATTTTTTCATAATTTTTGGTCAGAAACAGGTAGAGTAAAATAAAAAAACGTTTGGCAATGTCTTTTTTGGGCTCATCCATTGAACCTGACACGTCCATGACGCAGAACATAACGGCCTGTGTTGATGGTGTTGGCACACGTACACGATTATTGTAGCGAAGGTCGATGGTGTCTATGAAAGGAACGGCTAACATTTTCTTTTTT
>CAZZGV010000226.1:0-3140 GCA_964654255.1 uncultured Legionella sp.
CTCTTGTTGCTAGAGGATGTTTAAGTGGCTCGATGGGGTTGTTAATTGCTTATTTGCCGTTACTGATGTTGGCGATTAAATTTAATGCTGGGAAAGAGCCATAGTAATTTAGCAGTTTCATAATGCTTTTTTTATTAAGATATATTTTCTGCCTTAATATTATGTTAAGAAACATTCTGTAAAATCACAGGCTAACAGTCGATGTGTCTGTTATTTATTCAGTTTGCGGTCGCGAAGAGCACCATGGAAGCGTTCTATGGAATATGCTGGCTGCTTTGTTAGGGAGATTTTTAGTCATGTTGATTTTGACTCGTCGTATTGGTGAAACACTTATTATTGGTGATGATGTAAACATTACTGTATTGGGTGTGAAGGGTAACCAAGTCCGTTTAGGTATTAATGCTCCAAAGGATGTTTCAGTGCATCGTGAAGAAATTTATCTTCGTATCCAGCAAGAAAAAGAGGGTACTGATGATATGACTACTGATATTGAAGAAGTAGTGTAACCCCTATTTTTCTCACAGTCTTCCCGTTCCGAACAGTATAGATGTTCGGAGCGTCAATTCCTTCCATGTAAAGATGTGTCGCCTGACGATAAACAATGCGTTAATCCTTTTTCATCGTTCAATAATAATTGCCCGGTTTCATTAACACCATTTGCCACGCCATTTAAAAGTCCGCTTAAGTGTGAGACGTTAATTATTTTTCCTTGTAAATAATCTACCTGTTGCCATTTTTTGATAAACGATGCGAATCCATTTTTTATGAAATCATTTAAATAGTGGTTCAAGTGAATAATAAGGTTTGCTATTAAGTGATTTCGATTAATGTAGCAGCCAGTCATGTCGTATAAAGAGCACCAGGGCTTGTCCAGCGTTGCATGGGTGGGTGTGGCTTGAATTGTTGAATTTACATTCAAGCCTATTCCAATCACCACTTCAGCATTGCTATTGCTTTCGGCAATCACTTCAATAAGGTTTCCACATAATTTTTTATCATGCCAAAGAATATCATTTGGCCATTTAACGCAAACATTATCTTTGATGCCTATTTCATTGAGCATGCTAATGATAGCCAGACTAACAACCAGGCTCAAACCTGATAAGTGTGATAGATCACAATCAAAATGCCAGCGGCTCGAAAAATAAATATTTTCACCAAAAGGTGAGTACCAATGTCTACCAAATCGTCCCCGTCCTTGTGTTTGCATTTCAGCACAGCAGATATTTATTTCAGGAGAACAAGGTAATTCTCTTAATAGACGATTAGTGGAATCTAAGGATGCAAACAAATGGAAATTGATGGGATGGTTAAAATTATTAGCACTCAATTGCTGACGAATAGCCGCCTCATTCAATAATTGCATAGGGTAGGTTAAACAATAGCCTCGATTAGGAATGCGTTGAATTGGAACGCCGATATCAATCAATTGTTTAATTTGCTTCCAAATAGCTGTGCGTGAGACATTGAGTTGCAGGCCTAGCTCGTTCCCACTATGGCAGTTGCCATCGCTTAAATTAGAGATGATATTGATTTGCATGTCATTAAATTTTTTCATAGTGAATTGCATTCTTTAAGCGTAAAGTAACGAATATCTTCAATGCTTGGATGGTAGCAAAGAGCTGCACTACAGGCCACTTGTGGCATAAATGACACGAGCTGCCATTCTTGCTGATGTAGCTTATCAACACAAGGTTGATTGGTTGGCGGTAAAATAGCTACATCAAACTCTTGTGTTGGGTAAGCTAAACCCAGTCCACATGCCTTAATAAATGCCTCTTTTTGGGCCCAAATATGAAAGAAAGCTAACGGTTTTAATATGGTATTTACGTTATGCAATCCTTGTGTCTCGGTGGTGGAGAAGAGCTGCTTTCCTATCCCTTCATATGGGCGGGCAGAAAAAAACTCTACATCGATACCGAGTGGAAATTCTTTACCGATTGCTAAAATAGCAAGATCACCTGAATGACTTAGATTAAATTGTAGTGATGATGTGTTATTGAGCTCTGGTTTACCATGTGTATTGTATGAAAAAATCAATTCAGCAGGTGGTTTGTTAAGATAGTGGCCAATAATACGACGTAACATGGCGCGTGCTACAGTAAAACGGCGTTGATGGCGCTCAAAATGATATCGCCTGGCGCGTTTTAGCTCATCTTCACTGAGCAGTTCTGTTGCTCCATTAAATAGCGCATGTAAAGGATATTGCCAAATATCTATACGTTTATTTTTCAAAACATAGTCTAAATACTCTGATTTTTTGAAGATTGGTTTCATGGGAAGTGGCATCAAATAACAGTTGGGGTTATCATATCGTATGATAATAAATTCACCAATGAGTAACTGATGAGCCGACAATTTTTGGATTTTGAGCAACCCATAGAAGAATTGAATCAAAAAATTCAAGCCCTGCGTATGGTTGGCAGTGATAATGAGGTTAATTTAAGCGAAGAAATCGCGCGACTAGAAGCTAAATGTGAGGAGATGACGGTCAATGTGTTTTCACACCTAGAACCTTGGCAAGTTGCGCAAATGGCGCGCCATCCACTGCGGCCACAAACAACAGACTATATTGAGCATATATTTACCCATTTTCAAGAATTACATGGTGATAGGCATTATTCTGCGGCACCGGCAATTATTGGTGGATTAGCGCGATTTAATGGTGAGCCTGTGATGTTGCTTGGGCATCAAAAAGGTAAGCGAACCAAAGAGAAGGTATATCGTAATTTTGGTATGGCGCGGCCTGAGGAGTACCGAAAAGCATTGCGTTTGATGAAAATAGCTGAAAAATTTAAATTACCCATTTTTACATTTATCGACACAGCTGGCGCTTATCCTGGTATTGGTGCCGAAGAGCGTAATCAATCAGAAGCTATTGCTCGCAACTTATTAGAAATGTTTAAGCTTAAAACCCCTATTATTTGTATTGTGACTGGTGAGGCAGGTTCAGGTGGCGCATTAGCGATTGGTGTGGGTGATCGCGTATTGATGTTGCAGTATTCTATTTACTCTGTGATTTCTCCGGAAGGTTGTGCCTCTATATTATGGAAAGATCCTGCTAAAGCTAGTGAGGCTGCGCGTGCGATGGGAATTACGGCGCGTCAGATTTTTGATAATAAATTGGTGGATGGCATTAT
>CAZZGV010000227.1:0-3140 GCA_964654255.1 uncultured Legionella sp.
ATCAGGTTCATCAATACGACTCATACGTTGATTGGTTGGGATAACAACAACTTCAAGGTTATAAATTTGCTGGAATTCATACGCCTCAGTATCTGCGGTTCCAGTCATACCGGAAAGCTTGTTGTACAAACGGAAATAATTCTGGAACGTAATAGAGGCTAATGTTTGATTTTCATTTTGAATAGGCACGCCTTCTTTAGCTTCTACGGCTTGGTGCAAGCCTTCTGACCAGCGTCGTCCAGGCATTGTCCGACCAGTATGCTCATCTACAATAACTACTTGATTATTTTGAACGATATAATCCACGTCTCGATTAAACATCGCGTGAGCTTTTAGTGCAGCATTTACATGGTGCATAAGCATAATGTTGCTGGCATGGTAGAGACTTTCGCCAGGATCTAACAACCCCTCTTTACTAAGAAGCTCTTCAACGTGCTGGTGCCCTGCTTCTGTTAAATGCGCTTGTTTTTGCTTTTCATCAATCGTGTAATCGCCATTATCACCCTCTTCATGCTGTATTTTTAAATGCGGCATTAATTGGTTAATTCTAATGTATAGAGCAGAGCTATCTTCGGCAGCGCCTGAAATAATGAGCGGCGTACGCGCTTCGTCAATCAAAATAGAATCAACTTCATCGACGATGGCAAAATTTAGTTGACGCTGGACTTTATCACCAATACTAAAGGCCATGTTATCGCGCAAATAATCAAAGCCAAATTCGTTATTTGTTCCGTATAAAATATCAGCTTGGTAAGCAGCCTGTTTCTCTTGATGAGGCATATCTGGAAAAATAACCCCAACGGTTAAGCCTAAAAATTCAAAAATAGGTTTCATCCATTGGCTATCACGACGCGCCAAATAATCATTCACAGTAACAACATGCACACCTTCACCACTGATTGCATTCAGATACGCAGGCAACGTAGCAACTAGGGTTTTACCTTCACCAGTACGCATTTCAGCAATATTACCTTCATGCAAAACCATACCACCAATCAATTGCACATCGAAATGACGAAGGCCTAAGGTACGAACAGAAACCTCCCGCACTAATGCAAATGCTTCAGCTAGGAGTTCATCAAGCGTTTCTCCAGCAACAAAGCGCGCCTTATATTCAGCTGTTTTTGCAGCCAATTGCTCATCACTAAGCGCTTTCATCTGAGGTTCAAATGCATTAATGGCCAACACCGTTTTTTCCATGCGCCGCAAAATACGCTCATTGCGACTACCAAACATTTTTTTCATTAATGTATTCAGCATGGCCTGGGAATTCCTCTCTACTAATCTATGCTTCGCAGAAGCGTAAGTGTCAAAACCCGTTAATTTACTAGAATTTGTAAATAAATGCCATGAGATGGGCTGCTAATTGCGATAAAGATCACTTGGGAGCACGGCAATGCCTTAAAGAGCACTACCAATAAACAGTGCAGCAATAAAAATACATTAAATCCACTGCCCATAGCAGGGAGAGGATTAACGTTTAACCCTCTATTTCCGCAAAAAAAGACACCGCTTTTATCAGCCCCTCCCTATTTTTAGATTGCTGGATAGTCATTAATTGATTTTTCCATGCTCGCGCGCCGGCCAGACCATGTGCAAGGCTAAAAATTGGCTTTAGTAATAAACTTACAGGTACATTTTTTTCATACATTGGCTGTGCGTAATCCACATAATGCTGCAAAATAACAGAGCGCTTTAACAAAGGAATGTGCGGATACATTGCATGGTGAATCTCAGCAATAGCATAAGGATGTTGGCACGCAAGTCGGCCTAACATCACCCCATCAACGTGCTCAAGATGTTGCATAATTTCATCAATCTCATTAATACCACCATTAATAACGACGGGTATCGATGACAGTTCTTGCTTAATTTTATAAACATAGTCGTAATGAAGTGGCGGGATCGTTCGATTTTGTTTTGGATTTAACCCATGCAACCATGCTTTACGTGCGTGCACAATTAATTTATCACATCCAGCATCAACTAATTTATGCGCAAACGCTGCAAAAAAGTCATAACTATCTTGAGTATCAATGCCAATACGCGTTTTAGCAGTTACTGGAATAGTCACTGCTTGCTTCATGGCAGTAATACATTCAGCCACATGCTCAGGCTCCGCCATTAAACAAGCGCCAAAACGACCCGCTTGCACACGGTCACTTGGACAACCTAGGTTTAAATTTACCTCAGTAAAACCACGTTTCTCTGCAATTTGTGCACACTCAACCAATGCCTTTAAATCTGACCCACCTAATTGCAACGCTAATGGTTGCTCCATTGTATGAAAATCAAGCGCTCGTGATGGATTATTTATAATCGCCCCTGGTGTTTGCATATCCGTATATAACAATGCTTGTGGCGCTAACATACGCATAAACACACGAAAATGCGTATATGTCCAATCAATCATAGGAGCAATCGCAAGTGGTGAAATCAATCCTGAAGGTTCTGAATGCACAAAAAAATGCCTCAAAGCTTAAAAAAGAGTATTATACGGTATTTTCAACATTGTTCGACATGTGAGAGTCAAAATCATGAGCAATAAGAATGTGAATTTACCAAAAAATGCAATCCAGTTAGTTAAAACCTATCTTTTACAATTGCAAACCAGCATATGCTCTGAGTTAGAAAAACTCGATGGTAAAGCACATTTTATTGAAGATGCATGGGATAGACCCGAAGGTGGTGGTGGCATCACACGCGTTATGGATAGAGGTGCAGTATTTGCGAAAGCTGGCGTTAATTTTTCACATGTCACAGGCCACCAACTGCCACCATCTGCAACTGCAAACCGACCTGAGTTAGCCGGGTGCCAGTTTAGCGCTCTTGGCGTATCACTTGTGATTCATCCAGATAATCCCTACGTTCCGACTACACATGCCAATGTACGATTCTTTATTGCAGAAAAAGAAAATGCAACACCTGTTTGGTGGTTTGGCGGTGGATTTGATCTAACGCCCTATTATGGCTTTCGCGAAGATGGTCAACATTGGCACCAAACAGCCCTCAACGCTTGCCTGCCGTTTGGTGGCGACATCTACCCACGATTCAAAGCGTGGTGCGACGAATATTTCTTTCTCAAGCATCGCCAAGAAGCACGGGGTATCGGCGGGCTTTTTTTTGATGACTACAATGAA
>CAZZGV010000228.1:0-3108 GCA_964654255.1 uncultured Legionella sp.
GGCATAGGCAATGAAAAAACTATCTTGCCATACTTTTTCATTTTTTCGTCCACGAGACTTGAGCCATAATGTAATCCATAAAAAATGAAACAACCAATGGCTGCGGTGTAACTCCATCTCTTCTGCAAAAACGGCGGTCATCGCATCAGCAAATCGACAGACTTTTACGCCGTCGATAAAACTACAGCAACGGTTAACGAGCTTATCAATTTGAGCGTTTTCAATGTACCAAGACTCGGTAAATCGTTTGTTTTTAGGCCATGTTTTTGAGCGTTTAAACGAGGCCTGCATGCTTTCTAGCGTAAAAGGACTGATCTGTATGCTTAATTGTTCCATTAAATAGTCAACATCCAGTTTGCTGGGAAGCCAATGTATGCCCAGTTCTTCTTGCATTTCTAAAAAGTGTAAATCAGGTACATCGCCTTTTTCGATGGTGAGTGCCAAAAAATGATTGGTCATCATCATCAGGTAAGAAAGGTCAACGTCACGGAGCATAACGTTATCACCGAATGCTTCATTGTAATAACATGTTATATCTCGTGCTGAAATTAATGGGGTAATCCAGGCATCTTTGATGCCAATTTCTTGTTTAAAAAGTAATCCACACAGGCGGTTTTTGCGGGCTTTTTTTACGCGAATAAAAATGCCTTGAGCACCGCTGCCATCAACTTCGCTTGCTTGAATACTATTTATGATTGGTACATGTGTTTCGCTATTGAATACCACACCCTTTTTGCGTTGTTGTTTTATCCAACGATTAAATTGCACATGGTAGCTAGCTGGATACCAGTTTTTAATCACTTGTAGGCGTGATAAAGACACTGGGTTTAGGGTGATTTGATCCATTAAATGCTCATGTGTGGCGACGACCACATCACGAACGTCTTGTTTGGGGTGCAATAAGGTTAATAAGGCAATATCTTGCCCTTCTGGGATGCTATATAGGTCGATGACTAAGTCAGTGAAAAAATCAGCCGGCATGGCATAGCTTTGTGCGAAAAAGTTTTCTGCTATATCGAAAATAGATAAATCTGATAACTCTTGAATCAGATCGCGAATAGAATTTAAATGTGACACCTCTTCTTCAGGTGTCAGCTCATCTTCATCACTGGCAAGGTCGAGATATGCATTTTTTAATTCTTCTGATAATTCAACGTGAACTTCGTAAAAAGCATTTAAAATAGGTAACCAGAAACTAAGAGAATGTTGATTGGTGTTAAGGGCTTTTGCCAAGCAGGACATGAGTTGATCCAATGTTTTGCTTACCAACTTGTTGCCGCCTTCGCTAGCAACCTGTAGTTGAGCCACGCAAATATCTAATGCAAACACGCAGGCTGAATAATAAGCACGGTTGTCATCAATGTGATGCTCAACGATGTCTTGAATTAGCTCGACTAAAAGCAAAGCTAAGTCCGGTTCGTCAAGAAAATAACCATAGTAGTCTGGCGATGGGTCTTTGTTTTGATCCAGCAACAACGCCATATCGGCTATCCACTTTTTTAACGTGTCAGTGCTTGAGAGTGTCATGTTGGTTTAGGCACCGGACGTGGTTTACCTTGATCATCAATCGCAACAAAAATAAACGTTCCTTCCGTGACGCAATATTTTTCTCCTGTAGCTAAGTCTTCTGACCACGCTTCAACAGCAATGGTCATAGACGTATTACCTAATTTTATAAGTTGGACATGGCAGCTCACAACATCGCCAACATGAACGGGTTTGTGAAATGTCATTGAATTAATGGCAACGGTGGCGGCGCGCCCATGTGCTAATTTTTTAGCTAATACCCCACCAGCCAAGTCCATTTGTGATACAAGCCATCCGCCAAAGATGTCACCATTGGCATTTGTATCCGCAGGCATTGCTAATGTTTGAATGGTAATTTCACTATTGGAAAGTGTCATTTTTCCCCGCGTTTTAATTTCGATAATGCATCAGCCATAGCCGTATTAAAGATGGTTTTTTTGGACTCCGGTGCCTTTTTAGTTGGCTCGGAGGGTTTGCGTGCATGCGGTTTTTTAACGGGCTGAATTTTTTCTACAGCATGTAACTTTTCAGGTTCTTTCTTTTTGTGTTGCACCGGTGCTTTTTCTTCAGACAGACGCATGGTTAAACCAATGCGACGGCGCTCTTTATCTACTTCGGTGACTTTAACGGTTACAATATCACCTGCTTTAACGATAGCACGTGGGTCAGTGATAAAGCGATTTGTCATCGCTGAAATATGGACAAGCCCATCTTGATGCACGCCGATATCTACAAACGCACCAAAATTAGTCACATTACTGATAACTCCCTCAAGAATCATGCCAGGGGATAAATGACTAATATCTTCAACGCCTTCTTTAAAGCTAACTGTTTTGAATTCAGGGCGTGGGTCACGTCCTGGCTTTTCAAGCTCTTGCAAAATATCGCATACAGTTGGGAGGCCATACCGCTCATCAATGTATTTGGCAGGATTCACCGTGCTTAGCAATTCACGGTTGCCGATAGCTTTAGTAATATCAACCTGTTTATCCGCTAGGATTTTTTCTACTAAAGGATAAGCTTCAGGATGCACGCATGAGGCATCTAAGGGGTTTTCTCCCTGCATAATTCTTAAAAAGCCTGCTGCTTGTTGAAAGGCTTTTTCACCCATGCGGGCAACATTTTTTAATTGTTCACGATTACGAAAGACGCCATGCTCATCACGGTATTGCACAACATTTTTGGCAAGCAGCTCATTTAAACCCGAAACACGAGTCAATAAGGCAGCAGACGCGGTGTTTACATCAACTCCAACCGCATTTACGCAATGTTCGACCACGCCTTCAAGGCTGCGCGCCAACCGTGATTGATTCACATCATGTTGATATTGGCCAACACCAATGGCTTTAGGTTCAATTTTTACTAGCTCTGCTAGTGGATCTTGTAAGCGTCTTGCAATTGACACGGCGCCTCTGAGCGATACATCTAAATCAGGGAACTCATTGGCGGCTAATTCAGACGCTGAATATACGGATGCACCTGCTTCACTGACCACAACTTTGGCAAGTTTTAAATCGGGATACATTTTAATCATTTCAGTGACAAGGCGTTCAGTTTCACGTGATCCTGTGCCATTGCCAA
>CAZZGV010000229.1:0-3099 GCA_964654255.1 uncultured Legionella sp.
GCTGTGGCATTAATGTTGGCGCAAAAAGGAGCCTATGTCATTGGAACTGCCACAACGGAGCAAGGTGCTGTAGCTATAAGTGCTCTCTTAAAGCAAGAACACCTTACTGGTGAAGGCGTAGTTCTAGATGTGACAAGCAACTCAAATGTAGAATATTTAATGACCCAATTGTCGGATCAAAATAAATTACCTGGAATATTGGTTAATAATGCAGGCATTACGTCTGATAATTTATTATTGCGAATGGAAGATGAAGAATGGTATCGCGTAATAGAAACCAATTTGAGCGCGGTGTTTCGTTTAAGTAAGGCCTGCATCAAACCGATGTTTAGAGCCCGATGGGGTAGAATTATTAATATAGGCTCTGTTGTGGGTTCTAGTGGGAATTCAGGTCAAGCGAATTATACAGCGGCAAAAGCTGGTGTTGTTGGCTTTTCTAAATCATTAGCTCAGGAAATGGGCAGTCGAGGAATTACCGTGAATGTCGTAGCCCCAGGGTTTATTGATACTGATATGACAGCTTCATTACCTGATCTTGTTAAAGATGAAATGTTAAAGCGCATTCCCATGAAGAGATTAGGCAAAGTGGAAGATATTGCTGCACTTGTTGCTTTTTTAGCATCTGATAGTGCAAATTATATTACCGGAGAGACCATTCATGTGAATGGTGGTATGTATATGGACTGACAAGATTTATGATAAACTTGCGTTATTTTAAGAATTGAATAAACTACCGTTCAGTATTTTTTTATAAACCGAAGAGGAAGTACAAGTTATGAGTACAGTCACAGAACGAGTTCGCAAAATTGTTGTAGAACAACTAGGCGTTAAAGAAGATGAGCTGAAAAACGATGCGTCATTTGTTGATGACCTCGGCGCTGACTCATTAGATACTGTTGAGTTGGTCATGGCATTGGAAGAAGAGTTCGAGACAGAAATTCCGGATGAAAAAGCTGAAAAAATAACAACTATCCAAGAAGCGATTGATTACATTGAATCGCAAATGGGTAAAGAAGAAGCGTAACTTGATATCATACTTATTTGGAGAGCCGGCAGGAATAATCCTTATGTTGGCTCTTCAAATGACTAATAAAAGTAGAGGTTTTCTTTGATTAAGCGTCGCGTAGTAGTTACTGGCATGGGCATGGTAAGCCCAGTTGGTCTGAATGTAGAGGAATCTTGGCGTAATATTTTGGCTGGTGTGAGTGGTGTTGGTATGGTCGAAGATTTCGACACAGCTGATTACACAACTAAAATTTGGGCTAAGGTGAAGAACCTTAATATAGAAGATCACATGTCGCTGAAAGACGCGCGAAAAATGGATATGTTCACCCAATATGGTATGGTGGCTGCTGATGAAGCAATTGCTGATGCTAATTTAAAGTTGGATGAAGAGCAGTCGCATCGTGCTGGTGTTGCAGTTGGTGCTGGTATTGGTGGTATCCAAACGATAACTAATAATCAAGATAAATTAGTAGCAGGTGGCCCCCGAAAAGTTTCTCCTTTTTTTATTCCAGCAGGCATTATCAATATGGTTGCGGGACAAATCTCTATTAAACATCATCTAAAAGGCCCTAATATAGCAGTGGTTACTGCCTGCACGACAGGAACTCATAATATTGGTCTTGCTGGACGAATGATTGCGTGCGGTGATGCCGATATAATGGTCTGTGGTGGTGCTGAAATGACAACTACGCCGTTGTGTTTGGCTGGTTTTTCTGCAGTACGTTCCTTATCAAAACGAAATGATGAGCCCGAAAAGGCATCGCGTCCATTTGATAAAGATAGAGATGGTTTTGTGATGGGTGAGGGAGCGGGCGTATTGGTGCTTGAAGAATACGAGCATGCCAAAGCAAGAGGTGCTAAAATATATGCGGAACTAGTAGGGTTTGGTATGTCTGGTGACGCTTATCATATAACTGCACCTGATGAAGATGCTGATGGAGCGGCGCGTGCCATGATTGCTGCTGTAAAAGATGCAGGTATTTCTGTTGATAAAGTTGATTATATTAATGCTCATGGAACATCCACGTACTTGAATGATAAAAATGAAACAATAGCCATTAAACGAGTTTTCAAAGAGCATGCTTATAAATTGGCTGTGAGTTCAACTAAATCGATGACTGGCCATTTACTTGGTGCAGCAGGTGCTGTTGAAGCGATTTTTAGTATTTTAGCAATAAGAGACCAAGTTGCCCCACCGACTATCAATCTTGATAATCCTGATGAAGGTTGTGACCTAAATTATGTCGCACATAAGCCACAACAACGGAAAATTGACTACGTATTGAGTAATTCACTAGGCTTTGGTGGTACCAACGGTACTTTGTTGTTCAAGCGAATTGACACCTCTATCTAATATGAGGTGTCGTTGGCTAAAATATTTTCTTATTTTCTGCTTGTTATCAATAGTTATCGAATTATCTTTATTAGGTACGAATTTTTATAGGTTATTTTTTCAACCCATGCTTGTTGAGAAGCGTGAACCTATTATTTTTAATATTGATAAAGCCATGTCTGCTTCGTCATTTGTTAATATCCTTAAAACCAAACATCTCATTCAGTCTGATCGTTTATTACTAGCTATGATTCGCGTACAAGGTTTGTCGCATCAGTTAAAAGCTGGTGTGTATCAAATAAGCGAAGGTGAGTCTGCATGGCAATTTTTAAATAGAGTAATTGATGGTGATGTTTTAAAAAAAGGATTTAGCATTATTGAAGGGACCACGAAAGCTCAAATTGCAGCAAACCTTGAGCATGCAGCGTATTTAAATTATCGAGCTAGTGATTGGCAAGTTATTAGTGGTCATTATCCTAGTGCAGAAGGATTACTGTTAGCTGATACATATTATTATAATGCGGGAAGTCAAAGTAAAAACGTATTGGAACTTGCTCATGCCAACTTACAGACCTATCTTGATTATAGTTGGCAACATCGGAGTCTTGGATTACCTTATAAAACGTCGTATGAAATGTTGGTTGCGGCGTCAATTCTTGAAAAAGAAGCTGCAAAACCGCAGGAAAAGCGGTTGATATCGGGAGTGATTGTTAATCGATTGCGTAAAAATATGCCGTTACAAATGGATCCAACGGTGATTT
>CAZZGV010000230.1:0-3092 GCA_964654255.1 uncultured Legionella sp.
TAAAATTCGACATACGCTATTTGCTTGCTCTATGAAAAGTTAACTTGACGATGCCACTCCAGTAATTCCCAGGGATTTGTAAGATCTCGCTAGCAAGGTCTGCCTGCCATAATGCTTTCGTAAACCTTCGAAGCGCAGGACGCGCTTCGAGAGCGCTATGGATGGCTTCATGCGTGTTTGCGAAAGCATTATGGCAGGCAGACCTTGCCGGCACTGAGTTTCCAGAGCGAGAATTTCTGATGTAACTCGCATTGTATTGTATATGGCTGAGATAAAATAACATTACTTTATTTCAAGGTATAGACTCATTTTTTGCTTGAAATGAACCAGTAAATCCTCACGTTGTTTTCTAAAAAGATTTTGATTTGATATTTTTGATTTGTTCCGATCAAAATTATTTCCATAAATTACTAAAAAATATTAAAAACACGACTGAGTTGAAATTAAAATTAACGAAATAAGAAATTTATTTAAAAAAATATCATGATATTATTTTTCCTAAACAACTAGAGCAATAGACCTGAACCAAAAAGGAAATCATTGATGAGACCAAATGGAAAATTAACCATTATCGGCGACGGCCCTGTCGCTTATTTTATTGCATACATGTGGTATTTGGAGTCTAAAAAAGCGGGGGAGCAACGCGTCACAATTTACGGAAAGCCTCTTGGAAATACAAAACCATTGGCCGAAAATCTCTTTCCAAGTTTATCTCCTAATGAATTGTCTGTTATTCCTCTTGGTAAAGACTTACTCAATGCACTTCAACATCCCTATTACGAACTAAATGGAGGATTGGGTATTGATGTACCCGAGATTAATGAGGCACAAACGACACAAGAATTTATGAGTGCAGTGAGAAAATCCAGTTTAGATGAGGAAAAATATCGCTATCGAGCGAAAATTTTAGATGACTTTGGCCAGTATGCAATGTGGGTTTGGGCTCATATCTACACACATGCTGATTCAAAACTCAAACAAATTCTTGATGACTGTCAGTTTATTGGGTGTCAGCAAACAGCAAATGACGTCAAAAAAGGCTATCGCATGAATGTATATTATAATACCGACGGAATTGAAGAAAGCTTGGCAAACGCTATTACTCACTTTAGATCGTTAGGTTATACCAGCACCACTGTGTTAACACCTGATGAAGTCATGGAAAAAGACCCTTTGTTAACCGATTTTTGTAATGATTATTCGGAGTTAAATGAGCAAAACATAAGAGTTTGGAAAAAGGGAGCCGCTGTTGTATGGAAGCCGGGAGGAAGTATTGATACGCATAAATTTATGCCCCTATTTGCTGAATACCTTGAAGCAGTAATGGGAAGCTATATCAACGATCAAGACCTTCAAAAAAAATGCTTTAGAGTGAAAAGGAGAGAAGTAACTGGGCTGGTATTTGATCCACTCCAGCATGATAAATTAATCGGACTAACGTCCACTCTGGATAAAAACCACAATGGAAAACATTATAAGCACCATGAATTTGTATTATGTCCCGGTGCAGCAGTAGGTACATTACGCACATTTGGTTTATATGAACCAGCTGCAGCTCGCTTTGTGGGTAGTTCACTAAAATTACAACTTCCATTGTCGAAGGTAAAGGACGCTGATCTGTCGACTTATAAAATGCATCTAGCATTATCATCCAATCGATGTGGTTCTGTCTGTCGTGCTGGAGTTGACGGTAAACATTGTTTTATTGGAATTGCAGGTACAACAACCTTTTATGGAGAAACAGAGCCAAAGCTGACAGATTCATTTACACAGATTCAACAAGTATTTCAGCTGAATCTGCTCAATAGCGTTTTTCCACGTTTTATCTCGATCGGTTTAGGTGAAGATACAAGAAATAAAACACTCACTGTAATGCACTTACAACGATTAATTGACGAACACATCATTTTTCGAGCCGTGGGTTCAAGAGCCGTTTCATTTGATGGTGCTCCAACCATTGATTTTGCGATACGACGCCCATCTGGTGAAAAAGTAACCAACCTTCGCGTGATAACACATTTAAGCTCAGCAGGTGTATCCAATGCACCAGCAGCAGTTGCAATAAGCAGATTTTTAACCGGAAGACAACACCCTATCTTTCATGTACCTACAGAACTTGGACAACGCGTGTTGGACATTTCACGCTCAACAAGAGCGGACGTCCATGACCAACAGGTATCGTCCATACAATCCAAATTGTAATTTGGATAAGACTTACGAAAAACAGTGAGAATACACATGGCTAGAATAATAATGATTGGTGGAGGGCCAGCAGCCGTTTCGACTTGCCTTCATATAGTTGAGGAGTATCAACAACAAAAGTTGACTGAGCCGTTAGAAATTCTTGTCCTTGAAAAAGGCGATAAAATTGGTCCTGGGCTCCCCTTCTCAAAATCAAATACGGAAAGCATACTGAATATACATAAAGATAAAATGGAACCGATCTTTGGGACGAAGGGTCGCTTTACAGAATGGCTAAAATCAAGAGCAGATGCTCCGCAAGATACGAACTTCCCCCCAAGACAATTTTTTGGAGAATATTTAGCGTTTCTTGCTGAAAGAGTTCAACGTGATGCCGCCAATCTTGGCATATCCATTCAATACAAAACCAACTGCATGGTCACCGATGTTGACATGCTGGGCAATTCCGTTAAGGTTTTTACCGAGCAAAGCAATCTCATAGGCGATTATTTGATTTTATGCACGGGTACGATGCCATCCTCATCTTACAGTCATTTAATTGGCAAGGTAGGCTATTTTCATAGTCCATATGCAGAAAAATGTTATGAAAAAATTGATATCAATAGTGACATTGCAGTGATAGGCACTCGTCTTACCGCAATTGACACCGTACTTAAACTTTTAACTACTGGCCATCGTGGCAAGATCACGATGGTTTCTCGCAGTGGGTTATTGCCTGCAGTTGCATCTAAAGATATTCCTGATTACCGTCTAAAACACCTAACCTCTGATAATTTTCATCAATTGACACAGGGTGGCTCACGTTATCTTTCATTAAACGATTTGGCTAAATTAGCGTTCAATGAAATCAATGAAGCAGAGGGTAAAATATTACTTCCTCACAATATAGT
>CAZZGV010000231.1:0-3075 GCA_964654255.1 uncultured Legionella sp.
GCTTGTTAAACAGCGCAGCAACAAATAAGCCAAGGTTGCCCAATATGGTTTGTCGATATATTCCACTTTGCCAAATACCATACAGTCGTGGGATCAACCATCTTTGTCGGGCCGCACAGAAACTATCCAGTATTTTTTGATTTTGAGTAGTTAGCAGATGACGATTTTGCTGAAGTGCATGGCAATTTATAGTATTCCAATTATGAAAAACTCCTTGGAACAACATGCGAATACGCTGGAGTCGGCCTATCCAGCTATTATTGCGCCCATAAACATTAGAGTTATGTTGCCGGTAAAAAATTGTTGGATGAGGATCATAAATTACTACCCCACCAGCTCCAGAGATTAGCATATAAGACCACCAATCATGACTAACTAGCGATTCTTCTTTTGCTTTTATTAAAAGGTCACGTGCAGCTTTATTCATTACCATAGTATTCCCACCCGCAATACATTGTATTAATGCATTTTGAAAACAAGGTTTTTTTTTGAAAAGAGGAGATAATCCAATCTTGGCGCCAATTTGGCTGATTAATTCGCTTCTTGAGCAATATAAAGCAGGTGTGTTAAGAGGAATTTCTTTTAACTTATTTATAGCACGTGAAAGCTTATCAACCGCCCAGATATCATCTTGGTCAGAAAAAGCAAAAAATCCAGACTCCACAGTAGACGAATAAATAAGGGACATAAAATTATTACAAAATCCGGTTTGTGGTCCATTAAGAACACGAAATAATTTTTCGCCCCATAAAATGATATGCTCAGCAATTATTTTATGGGTATGATCGATTGATCCATCATCCGAAATATAGATTTTTAAATTACGATATTTTTGTTTACGAATGGACTCAAGTTGTTCTGAAAGAAATTTTTCTCCATTAAAAGATGCGAGCAATATAGAACAAAACATCTCTTTATCTAACAATGGGTAATCTATAATATCAATCTGGTTGTTTGAATTAATGTCAGTTTGTTCTTTCATGAAAATGTATGCCTTAATAATTTTACCATTCAATATTTATTAGCAAAGTTGACCTTGGTATTAAGCAGGTTATTCCTTATAAATCAGAGACAAGCTGTACCAAATTAAATTGGGATACTAACCCAATTTAGCTGGTGATTTTTTATTATTTATTTGTTGATTAATAATAAAAATAAAAAATGGTAAAAATAAAATATAGGCTTTTGTTATAAAGAAATAACGAACTTCAAAATGCAGCAAAAAAGGCGGCCCAAATAAAAGAGAGATGGTACTTATAGTAAAACCAAGAAACAACCAATATCTTCGAATGTTCATATACAAAATACTAAGTATGAATATTGTTAAGATTAATATGTTGTCCCACCTATAAATTATAGCTTGCTTTGTACCAGAATCTTCATTCCAAAATCGCCATGCAATTGGAAGTTTATATAAACTAAAATTTAGGGGATGCCAAATAAAAGACTTTAACACCTCTGTTTTGGGATGAGGTAATCCACCTTCTAATTGTGATTTTTTCTGGAGATATTTACACCGCGCAACATTCGCTTCGCATGCTGCCCTCATCCCCCCCGAAACAAGAAAGCCGCCACTACCTAATGGATCAAGGGCCTCAAAAGGAAGCGTCCATACATATTCTGCATGAAAAAGGGCCCCTCTATTAAATATCATATAGCCTGCAACAGGTGTGTAAAAACTCACCAAAAACAGCAGGGTAGCAACACTTAATGTGTTACTAACTTCACTGGTTTTGGATTTTTTAGTGCATATTTTGATTAGGAAAAGCACCCCTAAAATAATTGTCACACCAACTGCAACGGGTAACATTTGACTGCGCATAAAGCTAGAAGCTGCAAAGCATAGACCGGCAATCATCATTAAGCTTTTGCTAGATTTTTTATAACTATAAGTAGTCAGAAGAGTAAATCCTATTACCATAAGTGCCGTACAGTATGTTTCACTGTACATTACACCAAATCGGATAAAATAATGAAATAAGGGAAAAAACATCAATAGTGCTGGCAAGGTTACGCTTAAAAATAGTCTTAAGCGTAATCTAAGTAAACTAGCTATCAAAGCAAAAGCTATAGCCCAGAGGGTAGCCGCAATCACCACTTGATATAAGCCTAAAGGAGCGTCAATATTAACCATTAAAGGAAGAGCATTTAATACATACATACCTGGGGGCCAAATGCCAAATCCGATTAAATTCATTAATTTTAAGCGCTTTACTAGAGATAAATCGATTGTATTGTATGCGCCTCCCCACTCTTGGCCAGCAAGCAAGAGACCTCCTCTTGTATAGGAACCTGGGTCACCTTGACCAAAAAAATCTAAAAAATCTTTGGCTGTAGAGCTGGCTGTAATTCTTAACACGGGGTTACAGGGCTTTTGTATCGACTTTCCTGTCATTTTTTGAATGCATTTAGAGTTGGGCACAATAGATGTAACTAACTGGGTCGAGCGACCTTCTGGTAAAGCTAAAATTAAAATCAATAAAAAATAAATAATAATGAGCATTAAAAATGTCTTGATTGACCAATGTTTTTCTTGATTGAAAATAAAAGGAAATAGCTTTTCGCTAAATTTCATAATTTGCACTTCCCCTTGTTGTTATATAGCGCTCTTATCTTAGGCACGATAATTCCTTTTAAACATTGTGGCAATACTTAAGTAATCAAATCTAATCAGTGGCAACTTGAAATGGTTGAGTCACACGAAAAACAATAAATCTTTGGATTGTAAAACTGATAGAAAATAAAGCGGTTTCCACAATTAATTTAGCTATAACTACACCAATCTCGAGATTATTTGAAAGATATTTAATTCCTAAATTAGATAAAGTTAAAATCACCAAAACAAGCATAATGTAGCGAATAAACTCTGAACCAACAGGTCTCTTAGAGGAAAATACAAATTTTTTAGCCACCATGAAATTAAAGCAAACAGCAACTATTCGTCCTACAATAAGTGATAATAAAAGCTTGCTTGTAAAATAATTGCAAATGAAAAATCCCACTAAATCAATTAGCGATGTATGACGTGGTCTAATGGATGAATACACCCAGTTAAGAGATAATGCACTTAACTGG
>CAZZGV010000232.1:0-3050 GCA_964654255.1 uncultured Legionella sp.
AAAATGACGAAAAAAAACAATACGAGCGCGACTTATTTGCTGGACTTTTAAATTACATCAAAGAAAATGCTACCATCGAAAAAGGATTTCATATTGCAATACCAGTAACATCAACCCAGATAAAACAACGAGGAGAAAATTGTAAACTTGTAGCGTTAACTCAAGCAATCGAACATGCTAACAATAAATCAAAGATCGATTTTCCACGAGTTCCACTCTATAAGAACAAAAGCGCACCTGCATCATTACGGCAATTTGCTAAAGCTCATGGCTCTGTAGTTGGAGAGATGTACTCCCTTGAATCATTAGTAAAAACATCAGCAGACGCCGGTTATAACGTCAAAACATTTACTCCCTTTAATGAAGATGAATATATTAGGCAATTAGAACTATTGATTAATCAAAACCTAGTCCCGATAATTTTTTATGAATTGGATATAACCCCAGGCGAACGATATGGATATCCAATGATAGGTAATGGAAAAAATGAGCACGCAGGAACCGTTGTTGCTTATTATAAAAACGACGAAGATGAAACCAGATTTATTGTAAACACCTGGGGGAAATACTATGATTATGATGGAATGGAGCTCGCTCTTTCATCGTTTTCGTTAGCCCCAAAAAGAGAAGTAGAAACATTTTCTAAAATTAGATTACCCAATGAATCAACATGGTGGGTTCTCAAACATAAAGCCCATATATACGAAGGAACACTATTAGAACATATACCCAGCCGAACAGCATTACCTATGGGCGAAAATGACACTCCCCTAAAAGGTAAAATCATGGTTGTTGATGAGCCTATTCCTGAAAAATCAAAACCCAACGGATTTTTCCATCCTATTGCGCCAACTGACACTCACTCAGATGAGGAACAAGCATCGTTTGCAACACCATAAGCAATGTAAAGTCTGTCATGCTGCTTAGGGTAAATTAGTTAGTGCTTGTATTAAAAATAATACGTAATTTTTAAAAACATCAAATTATTTTTAAATTTATGCCTATAATTTAAACTACAAGCGTAAATAAAAGGACTTATCATGAGTGCTCGTTTAAACCTAACTAACTTGTATTTATCAATGTTAGCCACTGTTATCGTGTTTTTAATAACATTTAGCTACGCACCATCGGCACGCGCTGCTGTTACTGAAACGCTTCAAGCCAACCAGGCAGCGCCTGTTGTTTTGGCTTGGTACAATCGTGGTGGCTGGGGATGGCGAGGTTATGGCTATCGTGGTGGATGGTATCGTGATGGTTACGGCTACCGAGGTGTATATCAATACAATTGCCCAAGAACATGTTATCGAAACCGTTGGGGTAACGTTCAATGCTTTAGACGTTGCTGATAATCATTCACTCCGGACACTTAAATGGGGCTGTGATAAACGCTTATCACAGCCCCATCTGTTTATAAAATACAAAAGATATGATGATCATCATGAAAATCTAGTAATTATCGGCTATGATTGCGCTTTTGGATCGAGGAGTTGGATCATGAAGGTTGGTCAAGATAGCCTTGCAACACAATCTCAATTAAATGTAGACGGCAAAACATACCACTATTACAGTATTAAAGATGCTGAAAAAACACACTTTCCAGGGATTAGCAAACTACCTTACTCCCTTAAAGTACTATTCGAAAATCTATTACGGTTTGAAGATGGAACTACTGTAACGATCAATGACATTAAAGCGATTGCTAATTGGCTTGTTAAAAAAACATCTCAACATGAAATTGCATACCGCCCTGCAAGAGTATTGATGCAAGATTTCACCGGCGTACCTGCAGTTGTTGATTTAGCAGCAATGCGAACCGCCATTAAAAAATTAGGTGGAAATGCTGAAAAAATTTCTCCACTTTCACCCGTGGATCTCGTCATTGATCACTCCATTATGGTAGATAAGTTTGCAACATCTGACTCGATGAAAGTTAATACTACTATAGAAATGCACAGAAATATGGAGCGTTACGAATTCCTACGTTGGGGACAAACCGCTTTTACTAATTTCCGAGTCGTGCCACCAGGCACTGGCATTTGCCACCAAGTTAATTTGGAATATTTAGGCAAAACAGTATGGACTAGCGAGGAAGATGGTGTGTTATATGCCTATCCTGATACATTGGTTGGCACAGATTCACATACTACAATGATTAATGGCTTGGGCGTGTTAGGCTGGGGGGTAGGCGGAATCGAAGCAGAAGCGGCGATGCTTGGCCAACCCGTATCTATGCTTATTCCTGAAGTCGTTGGTTTTAAATTCACTGGTAAAATGAAAGAAGGCATTACTGCCACTGATTTGGTATTAACTGTCACACAAATGTTGCGTAAAAAAGGTGTGGTTGGAAAATTTGTCGAATTTTACGGACCAGGGCTTGCTGAGTTGCCGCTTGCTGATCGTGCAACTATTTCTAATATGGCTCCCGAGTACGGCGCTACCTGTGGTTTTTTCCCTGTTGATCAAGAAACCTTACGCTATTTAAGATTAACGGGACGTGACGAGCATACAATTGCATTGGTTGAAGCCTATTCTAAAGCCCAAGGCCTCTGGTATGATAAAGATGCAGCAGACCCAGTTTTCACAGATGTTTTAAGTTTGGATCTCACAACCGTTGAACCTTCACTAGCCGGCCCCAAACGCCCCCAAGACAAAGTTACCATCAAAACCTTGCCTTTAGAATTTGATACGTTTCTTAAAGAGGCAGGAAAAGAAAGCGAAAAATCAACATCATTTCCAGTAAAAGACCATGAATTTACAATGCATCATGGTGACGTTGTTATTGCGGCAATTACCAGCTGCACTAATACCTCAAATCCCAGTGTTTTGATGGCTGCTGGCCTTGTTGCTAAAAAAGCCATTGAAAAAGGTTTGCAACGCAAGCCATGGGTGAAATCATCATTAGCTCCTGGCTCGAAAGTAGTAACAGATTATTTGCAATTTGCTGGTTTGCAAACTTATCTTGATCAATTGGGCTTTAATTTAGTTGGTTATGGCTGTACCACATGTATTGGTAATTCAGGCCCATTACCTGATGCTATTGCTCACAGTAT
>CAZZGV010000233.1:0-2993 GCA_964654255.1 uncultured Legionella sp.
ATTCGCTTCGACCATTTCTTTTTTTGCACGACGTGCTTTTGCTTCACCAATCGACATTTGACGATTAATATCTTTGATTTCGCTAATAGTTAAACCATATTCTATTTCAAAGGCAGCTAATCTAGTTTGAAGATGTTTAATTTCTTCGCTATGTTCGCTGATGCGGTCTAGATCTAATTTTTTAGCATTTTTACTGATCAAGGTTTCTAACCATGTGAGGTCAGTTTCTTGGCCAGGGAATGTATCAATAAATAATTTCCGTGGAATGCGCGCTTTTTCAATGCAAAGTCGCATGATATTGCGTTCAAATTCACGTATATGATTTCGTAGTTGACGGAAATGGCGAGTTAACTTGTCGACTTGTCGTGATGTGAGTTTTAGTTTTAAGAAAGACTCAGACATAATAGCAAGTAATTCAACCGTTTTTTTCGATGTTCTGCCATGTTCTTTCAACGATGTCATTGCATTTTGAAAAGAGGCTTCTAGTTCATCAAAATAAGATTTGGCTTGTTCTAAATTAGGGCCTTCATCAACCTCTGCAATACCACCTTCACCATCATCGCTGTCATCATCAGTGATAACACCAACGGGACCTGTATCCGCATCGTCTTGTGTTTCTTCCAGCATTGAGCCGATGCTCGCTGGTGGTGCTTCTTCTTCTGAATCGGAGAAGCCACTTATAATTTCATTCAGGCGCATTTCTTCAACAAGAACGCGGGCATAATCGTCTAGAACGAGTTGCACTGTCTCTGGGTAATTTGCGAGTGATTTTAAGACTTGATAGATGCCTTCCTCAATGCGTTTTGCAATGCGGATTTCACCTTCACGCGTGAGTAACTCGACGGTTCCCATTTCACGCATGTACATGCGGACGGGATCGGTCGTACGTCCTGTTTCTTTATCCACAGAAGCAAGAACAGCAGCTGCCTCTTCGACGTCTTCGGGTGCTTCCTCGGTATTACCGAGCAGGGCGAGTTCATCATCACCGGGCGGTTGTTCAAAAACCTTAATGTTCATACCTTCTAACATACTGATAATGACATCAAAATGTTCGGTATCTACAATATTTGGTAATAAATCGTTGATTTGGGCATATGTTAGGTAGTTTTGATCTTTGCCTAAGCTAATGACTTTAGTGATCTGCGAGCGTTGCTGTTCTTGTTCATTCATGGTCATAAATACTTATTTAGGGGAGTTTAAAAGGCAGAAAAATGATACAATTATAAACCGGCTTAGGTAAACATGCTAGCTTATTCTGTACATGTTTTGGCATCGGTACTTTGATGCCTTTGTTTTAGCATATTTAGCAGGGTAAGACGTTCTTCTTCACTTAACCCTTCATGTTGTGTTTTTTTAATTAACTGTTGAATTATAGTCTCTCGATTTTGTTTTTCTAAAAAATGCACGATATCAATAAATTCTTTTGTTAATGCATGCTCTGGAACCTGGTGATCCCAGGCTGCTAATTTGGATAATGCTTCAAATAGTGGGGACTCACGCCATGATTCAATTAGTTTTGCAGTGTTGATCGTGGGGTTTTCGATTATTTGTTGTATCAGCATCTTTAATACACGTTGTTTTTGAGAGTTTAACATAGCTGGCGATAACTGTGTTCTACAAGCAGTATATGTTTCAGGATGCTGTAAAAGTATTGCGATCGCAATACGAACAGGAGAGCGTGTAATATGTTGATTTGTTTTAGGTGCTGTGTCCGTTATTTTTTCTTCAATTAAGAGATGAATACGATGAGGCTCAATGTGTGTTAGGCGGGCGAGTTCATTAATTAATAATTGTTTAGATGGCCCTTCTGATACCTTAATTAGATAGGGTTTGGTAGCATTGATTAATTGGCTTTTGCTAGCAAAATTAGCCATATCTAAGCCTTCAGTTAGTGTATCAATCAGATAGCGGTGTAAAGGCGTGGCACGTTGTAAGCGTTGCAGAAATTGTGCTTTTCCTTCTTCACGTACCAGGCTATCCGGATCATGGCCTTCAGGTAAAAAGATAAAGCTTGCGTCAAGGCCTGAATTGAGGTGAGGGAGGCTGCTTTCTAAGGCACGCCAAGCGGCTTGTTTACCAGCCGCGTCGCCATCAAAACAAAAAATAAGTTGTTTGGTATATTTGCTTAAGAGTTGAATATGATAAGTGCTGGTCGCGGTTCCAAGCGTCGCTACTGCATTTGGGATGCCATGTTGAGCAAGAGCAATAACATCCATGTACCCCTCTACAATGAGTATATTCTCAATATTAGTTTGTTGTTGAAGAACTTGATGTAGACCGTATAATTCACGACTTTTTTGAAAAATAATAGTTTCTGGCGAATTTAGGTATTTAGGCTTTTGATCTGCTTCAATAGCACGGCCTCCAAAACCAATAATACGCCCGTGTCGATCATGGATGGGAAACATAATGCGTTGTCGATAACGATCATAGGTTTTGCCGTCATCTTTGGAAATTAGCATTCCGGTTGCTATGTGCTCGTGTTTATTTTGTTTTAATTGGGCTTCTAGTGTTTGCCATCCGGGAGGTGCGTAGCCAAGTTGATATAGTCGTGCTACTTCACCGGTAACGTTGCGTTGCTTTAAATATGTAATGGCTGGTTGTCCTGCTGTTTTTAACGTTTGTTGATAAAAATTAGCGACGCGGCCTAAAAATTGGTAGAGACTAAGCGATTGTTGATTTTTTTCATTACGACCTTCACGGGGTACTTGTAGCCCAAGGCGTGTTGCTAACGTTTCAATTGCGTCAGAAAAACTCATGTGCAAATAATTCATTGCAAAGCTGATAGCGTTTCCGCTAGTGCCGCAACCAAAGCAATGATAAAACTGTTTTTTTGCGATAACGTTAAAGGAGGGGGTTTTTTCGTTGTGAAAGGGGCAACATGCAATATGGCTGGAGCCCTGTTTTTTCAATGGCACATAACTATCAATAAATTCAACGATATCAGTTTGGTTGAGTAATTCGTCTATAAAGGGCCGTGGAATTAGACCGCT
>CAZZGV010000234.1:0-2975 GCA_964654255.1 uncultured Legionella sp.
CCTATGCACATGATTTACCACTTTATCCTGTTAGTAGTCTCGCAACGATTGCTTACGATACTTATCAAACCTCAGAGGCAGGTGTAGATGTCTTGGCAATGATTGATGCGCGTATGCAGCAAGTGTATTGGGGGCATTTTTCTGGAGAATCTTTTGATGTAGCAGAGCATGTAACTGCTGCTGCTGAGATTAATTTGCCTACATCAACGCCAGTGGTTCTTGCTGGAGTGGGGTTTGAGGGGTATACACCAGCGTTATCAGTGGTTTTACAGTCTCAGATTGTTAAACAAAGCCTTGTCTTTCCAAATGCCAGCGCCATGATTCGTTTGGTACAATCAGGGAAAATTAAGGCGGTAAGTGCTCTGGAAGCACTGCCTGTATATGTGCGAGATAAAGTAGCGTAAGAAGGAGCGTCGCGTGGATAAAAAATTATTAGAAATTTTGGTGTGTCCTTTATGCAAAGGCAAATTGATGTTAAAGAAGGATGAGTTGATTTGTCGTTTTGATAGATTAGCCTATCCTATTCGTGATGGTATTCCTGTTATGTTGGAAGGAGAAGCGCGAATGTTGTCGTTAGAAGAGAAAGATAAATTATGAGCGCTGACTTCCATGTGATTATTCCGGCACGGTATCAATCAACTCGTTTGCCGGGAAAATTGTTAATGGAATTAAATGGGATGACGGTTTTGGAGCGGGTGTATCGACAAGTGACACAAGCAAAACCAGAGTCCGTTATTATCGCAACGGATAATAAAGACATTTTTGATCTTGCTACAAGCTTCGGTGCACAGGTGGAAATGACAAACAGTGCCCATCAATCAGGCACTGATAGAATTGCTGAGGTAGTAAAAAGACGCCAATTTTTGCCTGACGATATTATTGTTAATGTGCAAGGGGATGAGCCGCTCATAGCACCGGTCTTAATAACACAAGTAGCTAACACGTTGGCTCATGCCAATGCTCCAATGGCTACGCTTTGTTGGCCCGTAGATGATGTTGAAATGTGCGGTAATCCTAATGTAGTTAAGGTGGCCCGTAACTCCCTTAATAACGCGCTTTATTTTTCTAGAAGTTGTATCCCATTTAATCGTGATAATCCGACTAGTATGCAAAATGTATTTCGTCACATTGGATTGTACGCATATCGAGCCGCTTTTTTATTGGAATTTGTGTGTTGGCCGGTTTGTGAGTTAGAGGCAATAGAGGCTTTAGAGCAGCTTCGTGTTCTTTGGGCAGGCCACAACATAAAAGTTGATGAAGCATGTGTGTGTCCATTGCAAGACATTAATACAATGAAAGATTTAGAAAGGGCGCGTTCTCAGCTTGCAGATTGAATTGTAATCACGGCCTTTATTGGGTTTTCAATAGCTTTACTTTAAACGTGATTGCAACAGTGATTTACGTAAATACAGCAAAAAAGCAGGCATTAACATAAGAATCATACCACTGGAAAAAACAAAACGGAAATGGTTTGCGCCACCAACGTCCATAGTGTTTTCTGGAGGAAAAAATCCCACTACCAGTGTAATGCCGCAACCGGCAAGGCCTAAGAGACATGTAAAATAATAACCATACCTACCACCTGGAATTGCAAAAGGTCGGGGTAATGCTGCAAATTTATTCTTTAAATGAATGGCAGCGATAAACATCATTACATACATCAAAATATACATTTCGGTACTTAGTGCCGTAAAAAGCCAGTAAATAGCGTTAACTGATTGAAATAACAAAAAGCCACTGCATAATAGCGTTACAAGGACAGCCTGGAGAATTAAAATACGAGACGCTATGCCATGTTTATTTAGACGATAAAGCCATTGGGGTAGAAATCCATTATCTGCTGCTAAAAGCAATCCTTTTGCAGGTGAAATAATCCAGTTCACAAGACCACCCAAACTACCGAGTAGAAGCAGTATAACCATCACAGGCATAAGGGCTTGCAAATGATAGGCGGCAAAAAAATTAGTGAATGCTTGCATGACACCGTATACCAGGCTGATTTTTTCGTGGGGTAAAACAAAAGCGATTGCTAAAGAGCCAAAAACCATCGTTGTTAAAATCAAAATTACAGAAAAGCCCATGGCGCGAGGAAAATTGCGTTGGGGATTTTTTACATTACGAACATGAACCGCAGCAAGTTCCATTCCTAGAAATGAGGTCATTATGGCAGTGAGCGACACCCATGATTGAGTGTCTTTCCAATGAGGAATTAAATTGCTAAGGCTTAAATCAATAGCGATAGGATTCCCTTTAAGAAGCCAAATGATAGCTAGAAGAATAATAAATCCCATGGGTATAATCATGCCAACAATGGCACAAAAGCTAGCAAATGCGGCAGATGCTTTCAGCCCTGATAGCCCTAATAAGGTGAGCGACCAGAATATAACAAGAATAGTGCCAATGAGATAAAATTTATTTTGTGCGAGCTCTGGGTTAATTAAATAAGCAAGTGTACCCGCAATAAATGAAAGAATGGTTGGGTACCAAACGATCGTATTAATCCACTGTAACCAGATGGTAAAAAATGCCATATTTTCGCCAAATGCATGATGAACCCAGCTAAACACACCACCTTCTTCTTCTGACCATGTGGACGACAGTTCGGCAGATACAAGCGCCACCGGAACAAGAAAGACAATTGCTGAAAAGATAAAGAAAAAAATCAGGGATGAACCAAATAAAGCAGTAGCGGGTAAATTTCGAATGCTGTCAATTGCTCCGGTGATAAGCAAAACAAGAGCAAACACGGAAATTTTCTCAGAAGACCACGCTTTCATAACTGGCGACCCTTTTTAGGTAAAAATATAAGCAGTATATCGGAGAATGAGACATCATGGAATGAGCGGCATTCGTTGTATGGAATTTTTTGCATGGTTTTAAACTATGTTTGCGTATATTGGCATCATTTTTTATGACTATGACACGGGGGGGATTTTGGCGCGCCACCTGTTTGCTGTTGCCATTCATCTGGTGTG
>CAZZGV010000235.1:0-2951 GCA_964654255.1 uncultured Legionella sp.
GCGAAGCTGTGACGGAGTTGTGGTCTGCTTATGGCTTTTTGCGCCGTCTCGAAACTATCCGGCGAATAACGCACGGAACTATAAATAATTTGGTTTTAACAGGTATATTTTTACGTCTTATCCAACTCATCAAGTAAGCGTTTCGCCTCTGATTTTTGGGCTTTACTGCCAAAATCTAGCACCTCTTGCAGAGATTGTTTAGCAGCTTCTGCATCATCCATGCCTATATACGTCTTGGCCAATGCCAATAATGTATCTAAAGCGGCTTTACTTTTCAAAGGCTGTAATGCTTCTTTACTAAGTGAGGTTTGCTCTACTGGATTTAATACAAAATCAATGCCGTTATCATTGTCTTGTTCTTGAACCGACATGTCATTTGACTCAGACATACGTTCTGCTGATTCAGTGGGGCTCAGAACAGGAACAGGCTCATACTCAAACACATGACTATCTTCAGTAACCATGTCCTGCTGCGGTTCCTCCTCTACTAAATTATCCTGTTCTGTAGGCTCATATACTATTTCATCGATTACCAAATCACCCTCGCTAGACAAAGGGGAGATGGATGAGGCAGCAGCACTATCATCAACAGAATCCCGAGGTTCAAAATCCAATGTTTGTTCAGATTCGCCAACGATGGTTATTGACTCTATATCATTAGGTGATAACTCAACAGGCTTATCTTCATCAGATAAAGATATTGTGGGTAATATAGCCGCGCTACTATCTGTAGAATCTTGCTGTTCAGGGGGCAAGGCTTGTAGAGCATCACTTATCATTAGATGAGACTCTGTTTCGTCAACTGAAGCAGCAAGTTCACTAGAGTGGGGAGTAACAGGCTCTAATGACGGTGCAATCTCGGCTGTAGTCTCCGCTGTAGACTCTTCAGCATGATTTCTGCGTGAGCGTATCGGCAGTTTCCAATAGGCAAAACCTCCTCCAGCTAACACCAGAACAAGTAATAACCATGGGAATATGCTGTTTTCTTGCACTTTATGCGATGGCTCACTAATATGATTCGAAATACCTTGGCGCTTTAATAAAATATGAAGCTGATGTCGCAATTGTTTCATTTCTTGCGTATGGTTAGTAACTTGCTGTTGCAAACGTTTATTATCAGCTCGAAGTTTTTGCATCTCTTTAATCAATAGCGCATTCACCTCTCGAATAGATTCGATCGCTGCAGCAGCAATACGCACATCGGAATTGCTTTTAACTTGCTTTATATCCAATGATTTATTTTGAGACATCCCATTTGTGGCAACATAATCTCCACCAGACAGAAACGAGGGCATAAGCGGGAAAAAACGTAGCGAAGGAACGACTGAATGCTCAGGCATAGAGTCAAATGTTGGCACTGGCGGAATGCTGGATAATGAGTAACTAGCTTGTTCAGAACCAGCGGCAGCATCTCTGGCAGTATCAATATAGGGAGGAAGAAGAACATGCTCAATGGGTTTTCGAGTTTGCCATGCCTTATCATGGGCTAACACCTCAAATTTTGCTACCGAAAGAGGCACTTTGTTAATTGCACTACTTGCAGGCACATGTAGAAGTGAACCATTCTTTAAACCATTTAAGTTGCCTTCAATAAACGCATCCGGATTTGTACCAACAATCGCGAGAATAATTTGCTGCAAAGAAACATCACCTGTTTTATAGTGCTGAGCTATTTGCCAAATGGTTTCATTCGCAATTGTAGGTCCATACGTCGCAACATTCCTATTTGATACATTATTTGATGGCTGCACTTGGTCGTAGAGAATATTGCGATTCCCACCCTGCGCTTGTGACTTCAAAGCATATTGACGATTTACAATATTTTTAAGTTGGTTTTTAACCACTGAAATTTGATAGTTAGGGGGATCTAATAAAACGGTGTACGAACGATAAACCTGTCCTTCAGACCAAGTAAGGTCAATCAGAAGCTGCATAAAAGGATCGGTGATACGTTCGGTAGATCTAACGCTAACAAATGCTTTTCCATCTGCATGTGTTTCAACACTAAACGTCAACAAACTTAATGCATAAGCCCGCTCAAGCCCTGCGCGCTCAAAGTCTGCTACTGATGCTAAGTTAGCCTTAATTCCAGACAACGGCGTATTGCCTACATCAATGAGTTCAATGTCTGCACTAAAAGGCTGATCTAAATACGAATTTACCTTGATGTCACCTAAACCCATGGCATACGCGACAGAAGACAAAAAAGACAACATCACTGTATACAAAACATTTTTTTTCAACCAGCGCTCCCTGCGTCTGAAACAAGACTCAAAATCGGCGTCCGGGGTTTTAAAACCCAATGGTCGACAACTGTTGTTGTGCTAATTGCTCCACAAAAATATCATTTTAATGTCCAGCATTCAATACGAGCTGGCACTGGTTTAAAAATTAATTTTTCAATTGCGTTTCCTCATCCTTGCGATCATCGTATCAATTAAATATAGTGAAAAATAACACATAATTATCAGCCCAGTTTGTTAATTAAAAGGAGATATGATGTCCCGTTTAAACGAGCTAAGCCAAGCATTAATTACCATTATAATTAATTTTCATAATGACCAAACACCGCCATGTGAAAAACCCTCTCAAACGAAAGCAACACAACTACTAGAAAAACCTCCTATTGAAATCAAAAGCGAGCTAACGATGCTTATTGATAACTCATCAAAAAAAGGAGATGAAAATAACACAGTGTTATCTTGTGTCCTCGATACCCTCTTACAACTAATCACTTTTTTAAATCCCACTGAAAAACAAAAATCTAATCGTGAAGCATTAGAAGAACAATTAATTGCATTAATCATTCCTCTAGCCAAGGAATTTGATTTTGTATTTGTTGATGATGAAAAGAAAACTTCAGAAAAGCTATCACAAGAGATACTATCAAAATTGCTGTTAGTACTAGGATTAGAACCCCATACCGAACAGGATATAATTGAACAGCGTAT
>CAZZGV010000236.1:0-2942 GCA_964654255.1 uncultured Legionella sp.
CACTGGGCGGGCTAACAATCCACAGCAGATGCAATTTTTTTGGCATGAATATCGTCTTAATCATTTTATTCATCAGTTGAATAAACCTGATGTGGCGTTAATGGATGGCGTAACGATGGGAGGTGGTGTTGGAATTTCTTTGCATGGCTCCCATCCAGTTGCTAGTGAGCGTTTTGTATTTGCTATGCCTGAAACTGGGATAGGATTTTTTCCAGATATTGGTGCTAGCTATTTATTATCGCGTTGTCCAGGGCAGTTTGGTGTTTATTTAGGGTTAACTGGTAACCGTCTTGGTGCTACAGATGCTCGTCATATGGGTCTTGTAAAAGAGGTTATTCATTCGGATAATTTTTCCAATTTGTTAGCGGATTTGATTGAAGCAGATTTATCAGAGGAGCCAGATGCTCGTGTTGATGCATGTTTGCAACGCTATGCTATGCCAATCCCAGCAAATAACGTAATTAAAAAATCACAATCAGAGATTGATGCCTGTTTTAATGCTGTTGATGTTGAAGCTATAGTTGCATCTCTAAACAAGATTGATGATGATTGGCATCGTGATACAGCAAAAGTGCTTTTACAAAAAGCACCGTTAAGTCTTAAAGTAACGTTAGCGCAAATTCAACGGGCTAAAAATTTGGATATGGCTGATTGCATAAGGATGGATTATTGTTTGGTTGGGCATTTTATGCAAGGCCATGATTTTTATGAAGGAGTGCGTGCGCTACTTATTGATAAAGACAAAAAACCACACTGGCAACCATGTGTATTATCAGACGTAAATGATGCAATCGTCGCTGATTATTTTGAATGTGGCAAGCCAGAGTTGCCATTTGTTTGAGCCTGCAACTCGCGAGTAGCAAAATTAAATACAGGGCTATGGATACATCCTATATGTTGTTTAGTTACTACCTATCAATAGATTTGATTTGGCGCTTGCCACAGACCGATACGCGCTCCTGTTGGATCTAAAAGAACAGCTACGTGGCCATTTGTAGCAATAGACGTCGGGGGGAGAATGACTTGGGCGCCCAATTCCATGGCTTTTGTTACGGTCAGATTAATATCTTCAACAGCAATATAGCTCATCCACATTGTAGGGTAGGATTTTTCATCTCCACCGATGGGGCGCTCTATCATGCCAGCAATTTGTTTATCACCATCTTTAAAGACATAAATAGGAACCTGCCCTAAAGTGGTTTTGTGTAGTTCCCAACCAAACAATTTGCAATAAAATTTTTTGGCTCCATTAACATCAGGCGTCATTAAGCGATTCCAACAAAATTCGCCAGAGTTTCCGCTATAAGGCATATAATTCTCCCTGTACTTGCCTAGATATATTGTATAAATAGTATAGCCTCTAAACTCTAAAATTGTTTGTTAATCCTATTTACATTAAAATGCGATATTTAGAGGAATATCCTTGTTCACAGGTAGTAAGCATGTCTGATTTTTATGAAGATTTCACTAAACGGCGTACATTTGCCATTATTTCTCACCCTGATGCGGGAAAAACAACCGTTACTGAAAAACTGTTGTTATTCGGGGGGGCTATTCAATTAGCTGGAACAGTGAAAGGCCGCAAAGCGACTCGCCATGCAACGTCTGACTGGATGGAGATGGAGAAAGAGCGTGGTATTTCCATTACGACTTCTGTTATGCAGTTTGTTCATAACCAACACGTAATGAATTTGCTAGACACCCCAGGGCATGAGGATTTCTCAGAAGACACGTATCGCACTTTAACCGCGGTTGATTCGGCATTAATGGTTATTGACGTTGCAAAAGGTGTGGAAGATCGAACCGTGAAACTGATGGAAGTTTGTCGTTTGCGTGACACGCCTATTATGACATTTATTAATAAATTAGACCGAGAAGGCAGAGAGCCGATTGAGTTGCTTGATGAGGTTGAAACCGTATTAGGCATTCAGTGTGCGCCAGTGACATGGCCTGTAGGAATGGGCAAGCGATTTAAAGGTATTTATCATCTTTATGAGGATGTAGTGTATCTTTATCAATCAGGAAAAAATGCTCAAAAACAAGACGCATTAAAAATTAAAGGGTTGGATAATCCTCAGTTACATGACTTACTCGGCGATATGGCTCAGGAATTGCGTGATGAAATTGAATTGGTTAAAGGCGCTTCACACGAATTTCATTTAGAGGATTATTTGTCAGGAAAAATGACCCCGGTTTATTTTGGTTCTGCCATTAATAATTTTGGTATTAAAGAATTATTGGATGACTTTGCTAAATGGGCGCCAGGGCCTATGTCTCATGAGACACAACAACGTGTTGTAGCGGCTGACGAAGATAATTTCACAGGCTTTGTTTTTAAAATCCAGGCTAATATGGATCCAAAACATCGTGACCGAATTGCCTTTTTACGTATTTGTTCGGGAACATTTAGAAAAGGGATGAAATTAAGTCATCTTCGATTGGGTAAAGAGGTGCAAATTGCCAATGCTTTAACCTTTATGGCCGGAGACAGGACTCATGCTGAAATGGCGTTGGCGGGCGATATTATCGGGTTGCATAATCATGGCACAATTCGTATCGGCGACACCTTTACACAGGGTGAAAATTTAAAATTTACAGGAATCCCTAACTTTGCTCCAGAGTTATTTCGCCTAGTTCGACTCAAAGATCCATTAAAAAGCAAAGCGTTAATTAAAGGATTAATTGAATTGTCTGAAGAAGGCGCAACACAAGTATTCAGGCCATTGAACAGTAATCAATTGATTTTGGGTGCTGTAGGTGTGTTGCAGTTTGATGTTGTTGCGCATCGCCTAAAGCATGAATATAAAGTTGATTGTGTTTACGAGGCGGTAAATGTTTCTTGTGCGCGTTGGGTTTATGCTAGTGATGATAAAGCAATGAGTGAGTTTCGTACGAAAGCATTCGACTATTTGGCGCTGGATGGTGGAGATACGTTGATATAT
>CAZZGV010000237.1:0-2916 GCA_964654255.1 uncultured Legionella sp.
TGAACCTGCTGCAGAGCCCGCGCGAGCTCCGCAACCCGAACCAGTTGCAGAGCCTGAGCGAGCCCCGCAATCTGAGTCTGCCACAGATCTCCATTAAATCATCATTGCGAACGGAGTGAAGCAATCCAGAGGCCTTCACTCCGATGTTATTGATCGCACAGCGCTTTTCTAGATGAAAAAAGGTAATTAAGGGATTTTTGAGCCTTGTGGAGGATTTTGATTGTCAGCTGGCATAGAAAATGCGCTTGGTGCTGGAGGGCTCAAAAAGCGTGCTCGACTGGTATATTGCACAGAGGAGCTCTCATCATCCCTTTTTCTTTTACTTTCTTCTGCGCTTTCTTCTTGTATTAACTTAATTGTATTGCTTAATAAAGTTATTTTTTTATTCAAACCGGTGTTTTTATCGGCGAGGATCTGAGCTTCAAGAAGTAATTCTGTTTTTTGTTTTTTTAGTGCTTCAGTATCATTTATAATGCGCATTTCTCGACGCCTTAAATTTTCAGCCCAGACGCCTAAGGTGTGCCATCGCTCGTTGATTCGTTGTTCTTGATCGTTAGCCCAATACGTTAGTGCAGCGTCCCATTGTTTAGTCTGAGCCTCTCGTTGTGTTAACTCCATACGTTGGACCGCTAAGTTGGCTTCTTGCTGCTGCAGGGCGGCAGTCCTTTGGTCGAATGCAGAAAAATCCATACTGGTTAGTAAGTCAGGAAAATTACTTGATTCTGCGTTCAAGGGACTTGGCGGCAATGGGGGTAATTGCGCGTAAATTTGGGGTGTTGCATCATTACTTTCTTGTGCTGTAGATATTGCCTTTGGAATATATAAGCTATCTTCCGTTTTAGCTTTTGGCATGATTCCTCCAGGGTTAAAAGATTAATTTTTTGATGATTGAAACGTTATAGTAGGCAGCTGTACAGTTTATTCTCCAGACATATCTGATAGTTGTTTTAAATTCTCATAAAGCGATTGTGCCGACACTTCACCAACTAAACGCAGGTTATTTAATTCTTCCCCTTTTGCATTTAAAAAAATAAAGGTAGGTGGGGCCACTACATCAAAATGTTTGAGTAGTGCTTTACTGGCAGTATTATTTTGGGTGATATCAACCTTTATTACAACAAAACGCTTTAATGTCGATTGCACGTGTTTATCTTTTAATGTTGTTTGAGCGATTAATTTACAGGAGGCACACCAGTCAGCATAAAAGTCTACCATTACTGGTGTTCCTGTAGCGTTGTTGAGTGCCTGCTGAAGGTCTGCTAGGGTTTTTACAACGATCATTGATTCTGTTTGCATTTCAATGTTTGTTGTGGCTGCAAGAGGTTGTAAAGGATTGCTTTTACCTTGGCTAGCTCCAATTAGGATCAATAAGCCATAAATTAAAAGGATGATGCCTAGTCCTTGACAAAATTTATCTTTATTCGATTCTGCTTGCGTCAATGCCCCCATGTAAATGCCGCAGAAGACGACCAGAGAGCCCCATAAAACCATGGTGAATGGTCCAGGAAGCACACGCTCCATCAAATAAATCGCAACAGCGATGAGCATGATGCCAAAAAAGCTTTTTACTGCATTCATCCAAAGCCCTGCTTTGGGTAACAATTTTCCTGCAGAAGTACCAATGAGTAAAAGAGGGGTGCCCATCCCAAGGCTTAAAAAGAACAATGATATGCTACCTAATGCGATGTCTCCTGTTTGCGCAATATAGCCTAATGCTCCGATTAGCGGTGCTGTCACGCAAGGCGATAAAATTAATGTTGATAGGCAACCCATTAAAGCAGCACCTAAATAGTGGCCATCGTGATGGTGATGCGTAACACTTGCTAATTTGGCCTGCCAAGCTATTGGTAACTTTAATTCATAAAAATTAAACATGGAGAGTGCAAGCAATACAAAAATAAGGCTAAAAAGGCTAATGATCCAAGGGGATTGCATGGCTATTTGTAGGTTACTACCCATCAAGGCAACAATTGCGCCAACAGCAGCATAAGTGACTGACATGCTCAATACGTAACTTAAAGATAGGGAAAAGGCTTTGCGCGTTGATAAGCCTTTGCCATGTCCGACAATAATTCCAGACAGCACTGGAACCATCGGTAACACACAGGGCGTAAATGCTAATAGTAAACCAAATCCAAAAAAGCTAAGGATAATAATCCCCCAGTTGTTAGCAGCAAATAATTTTGCCAGCTTGTCACTTTCGCTAGGGGCGGATGTTTCTGGTTGGGCCATGTCGGCCGTATTTTCAGTGATAATGCTTGTCAGTGCTAGCTCATCATTAATCGTCAGCTTAACTTTATTGGCTTGTGGTGGATAACAAAATCCATCATCTGAACATCCTTGATAATGAATATCAAGAAATGCCTCACCTGGTTGTTCGCCTAAAATAGCAACGGGTAAGGCTACATGATCTCTATAAATAATATAGGTTTTTCCTCGGGTGTCGGTGTGTTTAAGTGCTTTAGGAAATAGAATGCTACCCAAGTGAAAATTGCTATCAGGTGCTTCTGTGAGTTTTATGCGGTCTTTATATAAAAAAAATCCTTTTTTTATCGTCCAATTGATTGAAAATGTATTGGGATCAATTTGCTTTGTTGTTAGTTGAAAAACCACATTTGCTGGCGGAGGGCTTGCAAAATTGAGCAAGGGGAAAAGAAGTAGTATTAATAAAAAATAGTTATTCATACGAATGATTACCTACTAATTGCTTGATATGAACTATGTCAAAAAATAGTACCATAGAGCCTCCAATATATCTCATTGTAGTGTGTGTATAAAAAAAACTAAAATTTTTTTTATCTTGCCCTTGAAAGCAGTTTAAATGCCCCCATATGCCTCTCATCAGCGTTTTTTTGTAATGACATAGAGCGCTAGGAAGTCAGAGCAAACTCTGAATAAAAATCAAGTAATAACCAA
>CAZZGV010000238.1:0-2525 GCA_964654255.1 uncultured Legionella sp.
ACAATGAATTAGCAACATATAGCAGCAATGCTATTTGTTTATCGACGAGCCTATGGTTTATTTTTAAATTATCTAAACGTTACTTGGGGGATAAAGATGCTTTAGTAGCTTGTGTTTTTACATCGTTTTCTTTGTTTTACCTTATAAATTATGCCCTGCAATTTAATCAAAACACTATCATGCTACCTTTTTGGGTAATGGTTTGTTATTTTTTTGATAGCTGTTTGCGCGATAATCGCGTTCAAGATTGGATGTTTTTAGCTGTTGTGGCAGCTGCTTCAATATTAGCAAAATATGAATCTGTCTTAATAATTACCTTACTTATGTTTTATTTATTTTGGCACTTTGAATATAAATTTATCTTTAAATTAACCGCGGCATTCATAGCCTGCATACTTCTGTTGACACCACACTTCGTCTCGGTCGCTCAGCATGGGTTTTTAACCTTTAAATTTATTGTTGATAAAATTGATACATCGCAGACACACGGCCTACTCTACAAACACTTTTATTATCCAATTTTAGCGTTTTTTGAGCAGCTTTATCATATTTTACCAGCGGTATTATTATTGGCGGGCGCTGTTAAATTTAAATACATGACGCGGGTAACTCATCATAAGGGCATGGCTACATCTAACTATTTAATATATCTAGGAATTGCTCCGCTAGCGTTAGTCATTTTAATCTCGCTTTTTTTAGGATTGAAAATCACAGCAGAATGGGGCTTTCCCCTTTTCTCCTTTACAATGCCAGCAATCATTTATTATTTTAAACTTAAGAGCAGAGCATTTTTTATACGTCCATTAGTATACCTTGTACTGGTTTTTCATATAGTAACCTTATCTATTTATATTTCATTTAATTATTTTTCATCAACCATGTCTCGAGCTAACTACCCCAGTTATGGGTTTGCTAAATATGCCACACAATATTGGAAAAAATTTACGAACAAACCTCTTAAATACATAGGTGGTGAGGAGTATATTGATTATTATCTTGCTGCCTACCTTCCAAATAAACCATTATTATTAGAGGCTTTTTCGCTACAACATAGCCCTTGGTTAAAAGAAAAAGAGCTGAAAAAACATGGAGTAATGCTTGTAGTTAAGGGGTGTAAAAGAATAAATACACGACGCTTAATGAAGCAATTTGCAGGCCATGCACATCGGTGCGTTAAAATACCACTAAGCAACAAATATAAGCAGCAGTATACCAAACTGACCTTAATGGTAGTCCCGCCCACAAGAAAAGGTTTTTCAAAATAGCGAACAAACGACAACTTTCTTTCTTCGCTAACACTCTGTGTAATGACATGCTAAAATCTTTTTTAGTTAGATATCTGTATAAAGGAGTTAGCAGTGGAGCAAGAGATAATGGAATATGATGTTATTATTGTTGGCGCCGGCCCTTCAGGCTTAGCAGCAGCAATAAAACTTAAACAACTAGCTGCCCAACAAAATAAAACCATACAAGTTTGTATTCTTGAAAAAGGTGCGCAGGTTGGAGCTCATATCATATCTGGTGCCGTTCTTGAGCCACGTAGTTTAAAGGCGTTATTACCCGAACATTGGCAAGATGCTCCTCTTGATACACCGGTTACACAAGACAAATTTTATTATCTAACTGAAAAACATGCGTTTCGTCTTCCTACCCCTAGCCCAATGAAAAATAAAGGTAATTATATTATTAGTTTGGGCGAATTATGCCAATTTCTTGCAGCTCAAGCTGAAAATTTAGGATGTGAAATTTATCCTGGATTTGCAGCCACTGAAATTTTATATAATAAAGCTGGTGAAGTCATTGGTGTTGCAACGGGTGAACTTGGTATAGATAAAAACGGTCAAAAAACAGCCAGTTTTCAGCCGGGAATGCAGTTATATGCAACCCAAACCTTATTTGCTGAGGGTTGCCGTGGTCAACTTAGCCAACGTTTGATGGATCATTTTCAATTACGAAACAACGCCCAACCACAAACCTATGGCATAGGTATTAAAGAGGTTTGGCAAATTCCCGAGCATTCTCATAAACCCGGACTAGCTGTTCATACGGTAGGGTGGCCACTGGATTCAGCTACATATGGTGGTTCTTTTATATATCATTTATCAAATAATCGAGTAGCTCTTGGTTTGGTCGTTGGCCTAGATTATAAAAATACATGGTTAAGTCCTTTTTCTGAGATGCAGCGTTTTAAAGCCCACCCTTTTCTCCAAAATCTATTATCCGGTGGAGAAAGAATCGGCTATGGAGCACGAGCATTAAATGAAGGCGGATGGATGTCGCTGCCTAAATTAACATTCCCAGGTGGGGCATTGATTGGTGATAGTGCTGGTTTTCTTAACGTTGCAAAAATCAAGGGGATTCACACGGCCATGCAATCGGGCATGTATGCTGCGGAAGTTTGTTATGCTGCCATTTTAAGCGATCAACAAGGCCAATTTGAATTAACTGCCTATACGGATCACATCAAACAATCGTGGGTAGCAGAAGAATTGTATAATGTCCGCAATATACGAGCAGGCTTTCGC
>CAZZGV010000238.1:2535-2905 GCA_964654255.1 uncultured Legionella sp.
GCTGGTCTCGCTAATGCAGCATTTGAAACGTACATTACCCGGGGAAAATCGCCCTGGACATTGAGTAACCATGCAGACCATCTTACATTAATACCATCTCAAGAATCACCTAAAATTCACTATCCAAAGCCTGATGGTGTATTAACATTTGATCGTTTATCCTCGGTATATTTAACCAATACCTTCCATGAGGAAAATCAGCCCGCACATTTGACATTACGTGATAAAAATATAGCAATTGATGTTAACTATCGTGGATACGCCTCCCCAGAAACACGATACTGCCCTGCTGCTGTTTATGAGATTATTGAAGAAGAATCTGGACCTCGATTACAAATTAATGCCCAGAATTGCATTCACTGCAAAACGT
>CAZZGV010000239.1:0-2900 GCA_964654255.1 uncultured Legionella sp.
AAACGATGTGGTAACCCCTTGCACTAAACGAAGTTCAGAAATACTTTGCATTGGCTGGTAGGCTGGGAAGTATGGTTTTTTTTGTTTTAGATAAAAATCCAAATGGTTATCTTGACCACGTCCCGATTGGAAAGGACTAATCCAGTACACGATGGCATTAAATAATAATTTACGCTGAGCTACACTTGTTTTTGTGTGCGTATTTTCTAACAGTTTATAAAAGAGCATGTAGTATTTTCTATCTTGCAAATTATTTAAATTAAAGCGCGCTTGCATATCATATAGCTTGCCTTTAATCGTCACATCAGGATAAAGATGATGAAATTTAGTTGGAAAATCAGCCACCTTCCCGTTCTCGTCTGCGGATGTGAATTGGCTATTTTTCATCGCTAATCTATCCATTGCCCAAAATTCAACTGCTTGCGATGCTAGATATAATTTATCACTTGTAATAGTTAAATCAGTACGGTAAATATCCAGTTGTAAGCGCAGGCTCATCGCTGTCGCAGCAATAGCGACCAGCGTCATAATAAATAAGGCTGAAAGCAACGCGCTACCTGATTTTGATAGGCTGTGCTTAATTAGGAGCATATCGTGCCCCGGGTATTATAAATAAGCCACTCATGGCTCCCCAATCTGATAACGTTAACTTAAACTCTGTGGCTATTGGTAATGACTCACCTTTTTGGGTTTCTTGCACAGCAAAGGGCCGCCATTCTGGTAAAATCTGACGGCTGTTGCTTAGATAAGCAAAAGAGCATGCTTCGATATTAGTAAGTAATACTTTGTTTTTCTGATTTTTTCGGGAAGGTGTGTCCAGGGTATCCCAACTGCGGCGTATTAATTTTTTATCCTTACAAATATACGCTATCCGCTTTAATGTGCTTTGATGCTTATCGTTTTTCAGTGTAACGACTCCTCCACGGGTAAATTCCATATATGTTGGTTCACCAATAAAAGGGGGGAATTGGCGCATCTCATTACCAAGAACTGGGCGATCTATGATTTGAGAGGTATCGTGCATCATCAGTGTCATTGCGATTTGAATGTTATTTAATTGTTCAGCCTGTACATTCACGCGAGCCCGAGTATTAAATGCATGGTACATGGCAGATGCTGTAATCGTCGAAAGAATAGCAAAGACCGTAAGCGCAACTAATACTTCAAGCAAAGTGTATCCTTTCATGGCATATACCTATAAGCAATTAATAAATCAGTAAAAGGCCCAGCTGGATTTTTACTTACGGTAATATTAATTTGTTGTGCGGTTTTGATGGGCGTTTGTATTAATTTTGCTCGCCAGTACCAACGTTGACCCAACATAGTGGTTACTTCGGTAATTTCTTGGTTAGGTGGAACAACCACCAATCCAAGCTGTATAGCTGCAACACCTTGCATAGCTACCCAATGACTAATTGACTTTTCTTTTATTCGCTGCGTGTGCGCTACATTTTGACCAGTTGCTCTAAGTAAAGCGGTCAACGCGATAGCAATTACAGCTAAAGCTAAAAGCACTTCAATAAGCGTAAAACCTTGCGGATACTTAGATGAGGCGTGATGACTATCATTCATGTTCATCATTGTGAATCTTGCACGCGCAGGGCAAGAGTACCATCGCTCTCACCAATTACATCTGCTATGTTCATTTGGTTTTTTGAGCTGAAATTTAGTTTAAAGGCAGTCATGTCACCTGCTGCATTAATGATAATAGAGGGTTCCCCAATTTTGGTGGAACTATTTTCAAAACGTACAACAGCATTGCTTGGAAAACGTTGTTGGTGAAAAATATTTTTGTTAGGCATAGTTTGCCAATGATGACCAGATTCAAAACGTATTACATGGTACCCTGTTTGATTAAAAATAATGCCCAATGTGCTGGTTTGCATGATAGCTTCCTGCTGTATAAATTTGACATAATTTACAAATTGTTCAGCAGCTATCACAATCCGTCGATTGCTACCAAAATCTCCAAACGCAAGCAATGCAAAACCAAGCGTAATGCCAATAATTAACAATACAACAAGAATTTCAATAAGGGTAAACCCACCATTATTTTTCATCCCAGTTACCAATTTCTGCATTAATGCCTGTCCCACCAGGTTGGCCAGCGGCACCTAATGTAAAAATATCAACATCACCGTGTTGTCCTGGATTTAAGTAAAGATATTCACGACCCCATGGATCTTTGGGTAGCGATTTAAGATAAAGCTTCCAATCACGTGGAATAGGGTTGCTTGTAGGTTTTTCAACTAATGCCATTAATCCTTGATCCGTGCTTGGGTAGAATCCATTATCAAGTTTATAAAGATCAAGAGCATTTTGTATCGCTAAAACATCTTGTTTGGCTTTCACTACACGCGCTTCATCTGGCCGGCTAATAATTTTAGGAACCACTATGGATGCTAAAATGCCCAAAATAACAACCACAACCATAATTTCAATTAGGGAAAACCCTTGTTGTTTTTTCACGTTAATTCTCCTAAGTAACCAGTTGCTCCATAGAAAAAATAGGTAGCAACGTTGCCAACACAATAAATAGAACCACAGCACCCATTAAAAGAATGATTAAGGGCTCTAATAAGGTTAAAGCCGTATCAATTAAACGGCGAACTTCATTATCAAGATGTTGAGCGGCACGTTCCATCATTGTGGAAAGTTGACCACTTTTTTCACCACTTGCAATTAGGTGAATTGCCATAGGTTTTAAAAAATTTGTTTCTTTTAACGCTAGACTAATGCCTGCTCCTTCTTTAACACGTGTTGCAGCTAGATCAAACGCATTACGCATTATCAAATTATTCACAAGGCTTGCTGATACTTGCATGGTTTCTAATACACTAACACCTGCTGCAAATAAAATACCAAATGTGTGAATATAACGAGCTACATTGATAGATCTT
>CAZZGV010000240.1:0-2893 GCA_964654255.1 uncultured Legionella sp.
TATTGTCGTGAAATTAGTGTAACAATTCATGCTGATGAATCTGTTACTGTAAAAGATGATGGCCGCGGAATCCCTGTTGATATTCATAAAGAAGAAGGACGCTCTGCTGCTGAAGTGATCATGACTATTCTTCATGCGGGTGGTAAATTTGATGATAACTCCTACAAGGTCTCTGGTGGTTTGCATGGTGTGGGTGTCTCTGTAGTTAATGCGCTATCAGAAGAATTGCATTTAGTTATTCATCGAAATGGTAAAGTTTATGAGCAGCATTATCGCCATGGTGTGCCAGATGCGCCATTAGCTGCCACAGGAGATTCAACCACTACGGGTACACAAGTTTGGTTTAAACCCAGTGCTGCTACATTTACAAATATTGAGTTTCATTATGATATTTTGACACGACGTTTGCGCGAGTTATCGTTTCTTAATTCTGGTGTTTGTATTCATCTACTGGACGAGCGTACAGATAAACGCGATACGTTTAAGTATGAGGGCGGGATTAAGGCGTTTGTAGAGCACTTAAATCGCAATAAAACAGCAGTGACTCCTGGTGTTTTTGCTATGAATGGCGAAAAAGACAAGATTGTTGTTGAATTAGCTATGCAATGGAATGACACGTACCAAGAGAACCTGTACTGCTTTACGAATAATATTCCACAGCGTGATGGTGGCACTCATTTGGCTGGTTTTCGCTCCGCATTAACGCGCACCTTGAATAACTATATGGAAAGTGAGGGGTATGCTAAAAAAGCAAAAATTTCGACCATTGGTGATGATGCGCGTGAAGGCTTAACCGCGGTACTGTCTGTTAAAGTATCCGATCCAAAATTTTCATCGCAGACAAAGGATAAATTAGTATCCTCAGAAGTGAAATCTGCTGTTGAATCATTAGTTGCTGAAAAATTAAATGATTTTTTATTAGAAAACCCAGCGATTGCCAAAGCAATTGTTAGCAAAATGATAGATGCTGCGCGTGCTAGAGAAGCCGCACGTCGTGCTCGTGATATGACGCGACGCAAGGGGGCTCTAGATATTGCTGGGTTGCCAGGTAAATTAGCTGATTGCCAGGAAAAAGATCCAGCGCTTTCTGAGTTATACCTAGTGGAAGGAGACTCAGCGGGTGGTTCAGCTAAACAAGGGCGCGATCGTAAATTCCAAGCCATTTTGCCATTGAAAGGTAAAATTCTTAATGTTGAGAAAGCGCGGTTTGATAAAATGCTTGCTTCTCAAGAGGTTGCTACGCTGATTACCGCATTGGGCTGTGGTATTGGGCCTGATGAATATGATCCGGATAAAGTCCGTTATCATCGTATTATTATCATGACCGACGCCGACGTCGACGGTTCGCATATCCGCACATTGTTGTTAACGTTTTTTTATCGCCAAACGCCAGAGTTGATCGAGCGTGGCTATATTTATATTGCTCAGCCACCGTTGTATAAGGTCAAGCAAGGCAAACAAGAGCAATATGTTAAAGACGACGATGCGCTATATGATTATTTAACACAAACTGCTTTAGACGGCGCTGCCTTTTATCCTGCAAAAGACGCACCGGCAATTACCGCAATTGCTTTAGGTGAATTGGTTCAACAATTCCGTCGTGTAGAAAAAATTGTTAAACGCTATGCTCGGCGATATCAAGCCAATATTATCAGGCGGGTGTCTTGCCTACCTGCTCTGCAATATGCTGATTTTGCGCAGCAGGATGTAATAAATAAGTGGGCGCAACAATTGCATGCAAGTCTTCAGCAATTGGTTAGTAAAACACAAACATTTGCTGTTGACGTGATCCATAATCAAGAAACAGGGCAGTATCTTCCGCGTGTAATCATTACCCAGCATGGTATGGATAATCCTATTGTATTACCGGCTGAATTATTTCTTTCAAAAGATTATAAAGAAATGGTTGGGTTAGCGACTAAATTAGATCAATTAGTAGAAAAGGGCGCAATTGTTAAACGTGGTGAAAAGTCGCTTGATGTTGAAAATTTTGAGCAGGCACTGACGTGGTTGATGGAAGAGGCTAAACGTGGTCAAACCATTCAACGTTATAAAGGTTTGGGGGAAATGAACCCGGAACAATTATGGGAAACAACCATGGATCCTGATGTACGCCGCATGATGCAAGTGAGGATCGAAGACGCAGTTGCTGCCGATGAAATTTTTACCACACTTATGGGTGATCAGGTAGAACCACGACGAGATTTTATTGAAACAAATGCGCTAGAAGCTGAAAATATTGATATTTAGTTATTCGATAATAGCTATATGGTTACCGAGGCCCCGCGGTTGCGGTGTCTCGACGTACTAATCGTTGTTATTAAATGTGGTATCCCAAGAAGGGTGCCGCATCCATGCGGCAAAGCGAGTCCTTTGCTCTACATCCGTTTTGCTGACATCCTGTCCGACAATCCTTGTCTTTCCTCTTCTGTGAAGTATAACGCTTTCATAGACCGTGTCGTTAATGCCAGAGCTCAATCTAGTGTAAGAAATTTCTTAATAACACTTATGAATTTTCTGACGAAACGTCTTGGTTATCTTTTTTAAATGGTCATATTCTAAAGTTTTATTACAGTTTGTCGATTACTTTACCAAGAGTTGTTGTCCGACTAATAAAAATTATAAGGAGTTAGCAATGTCTAGCAACCATGTATTACAAGATTCTTTTCTTGAAGAGTTACGAAAAGAAAAAGCACCTGTCTCTGTTTTCCTTGTTAATGGTATTAAATTGCATGGTGTTATCGATAGTTATGATGAGCATGTAATTATGTTAAAGAGTGCGGTAACGCAAATGGTTTATAAGCATGCTGTATCAACCGTTGTGCCTACAAAGATGGTGGGTGCATCGTTATGATAATGTCACGCGTTGTAAATGAAATGAATAAGCGGGTTT
>CAZZGV010000241.1:0-2875 GCA_964654255.1 uncultured Legionella sp.
CATTCATTTTCAGTAAACTTGAATTTAGAGGCTTAGCAACGACTATTAAAGCTGCTAAAAAAATGGTTGAGCGCGAAGAACCGGTTGTTTGGGATATTTTGGAAGATGTTATTCGCGAACATCCCATCCTATTGAATCGTGCACCAACATTGCACCGTTTAGGGATACAAGCATTTGAGCCTGTGTTGATTGAAGGTAAAGCTATTCAACTACATCCTTTAGTTTGTACAGCATATAACGCGGATTTCGACGGCGATCAGATGGCGGTCCACGTTCCTTTAACGATCGAAGCTCAATTAGAAGCACGCTCGTTGATGATGTCTACAAATAATATTTTATCACCCGCAAGCGGGGAGCCTATCATTGTTCCGAGTCAGGACGTTGTGTTGGGCTTGTACTACTTAACCCGTGAGCGCATTAATGCTTTGGGTGAAGGTAAAATATTTTCATGTCCTCAAGAAGCTTTAAATTTTTACGAAGAAGGCTATGTAGATATTCATGCAAAAGTACGCGTACGTATGCTTATCGACACAGCAAACCCTGAGGCAGGCAAGCACCTAGTTGAAACGACCGTTGGGCGTGCAATTATGTCAGCTATTCTGCCCAAAGGAATGCCTTTTGCAAACATTAATAAGCCAATGACTAAGAAGGCAATTTCTAAAGTTCTTGATAATTGCTATCGAATATTTGGTTTGAAAGAAACGGTTATTTTTGCCGATCAATTAATGTACACTGGCTTTAAATATGCGACACGTGGTGGTGCGTCCATCGGTATCGAAGATATGGAAATTCCAGATGATAAAGCCGCTATAATTGAAGTGGCTGATAATGAAGTACGTGAAATTGAAGCTCAATTCCGTTCTGGTTTAGTAACCAATGGTGAACGTTATAATAAAGTAATTGATATCTGGTCACGAACCAATGAAATGGTTGCTAAGTCGATGATGACGAAAATTGCAACTGAAGAAGTTGTTACTAGAGATGGAAAAATAACCAGACAAGATTCATTTAACCCTATCTTCATGATGGCTGATTCAGGTGCGCGGGGTTCTGCAGCCCAGATCAGACAGTTAGCTGGTATGCGTGGTCTTATGGCGGCACCAGATGGCTCGATCATTGAAACACCAATTACAGCGAATTTCCGTGAAGGATTAAACGTATTCCAATACTTTATTTCTACTCATGGAGCGCGTAAAGGTCTAGCTGATACGGCGTTGAAAACTGCAAACTCGGGTTATTTAACACGACGATTGGTTGACGTCGCACAAGACGTAGTGATTACAGAACTAGATTGCGGCACTGAGAACGGTATATTAATGCAGCCATTGATTGAAGGTGGTGATATTGTTGAGCCGTTGCATGAGCGTGTACTTGGACGCGTTGTGGCTACCGATGTATACATTCCTAATCAAAATGAACCTGTTGTAAAAGCAGGGACATTACTTGATGAAGAATGGGTTGATCGCCTAGAGAAGCTTGGTGTTGACCAAGTGCTTGTTCGGTCCCCAATTGCTTGCGAAACTCGTTTTGGTTTGTGTGCATACTGTTATGGACGTGATTTAGCTCGTGGACATTTAGTAAATACCGGTGAAGCTGTTGGTATCATTGCTGCTCAATCGATTGGTGAACCTGGAACTCAGCTCACTATGCGTACCTTCCATATTGGGGGAGCTGCATCGAGAGCTACGGCTGCTAATAATATCCAGATTAAAAATAAAGGTGTTATTCGTCTTCATAATATTAAGACAGTAACTCATGCTAACAGTAATCTTGTTGCGGTATCTCGTTCAGGTGAAGTAACGATTGCTGATGAGTTTGGTCGTGAACGTGAGCGATATAAATTACCATACGGTGCTGTTTTGTCAGTACATGATAATTCGTCGGTTGAAGCAGGTCAGATCATAGCAACATGGGATCCACATACGCATCCTGTTATTTCTGAAGTGAGCGGTAAGCTTAAATTTGTTGATCTTGTGGAAGGTATCACTATGAATCGACAAACAGATGAGCTAACTGGTTTAAGTAATATTGTGGTTATTGACGCTAAACAGCGTAGTGCTGCGGTAGGTCGCGATATGCGTCCAATGGTTAAATTGGTTTCCGATCAAGGCGAAGAAATTTTCTTGGCTGGAACAAATGTGCCAGCACAGTACTATCTCCCTGTAGATGCCATCATTAATTTTGAAGATGGAAATAATGTTGGTATTGGTGACGTTATCGCGCGTATTCCGCAAGAACGTACTAAAACTCGTGATATTACCGGCGGTCTTCCACGGGTAGCGGATCTATTTGAAGCACGAAAACCAAAAGATTCTGCAGTAATGGCGGAAGTTTCTGGCGTGATTAACTTTGGTAAGGAAACAAAAGGTAAACGGCGCCTGATTATTACTGAGTCAGAAAATAAAGCGCATGAAGAATTGATACCTAAATGGCGTCATATCTCTGTGTTTGAGGGAGAGCACGTTCAGCGTGGGGAAATTGTGGCAGAAGGTCCGCCAAATCCACATGACATTCTCCGCTTGTTGGGCGTGGGAGCTTTGGCGAATTATATCGTTAATGAAGTGCAGGATGTTTATCGTTTACAGGGTGTAAAAATCAACGATAAGCATATTGAAACAATAGTTCGTCAAATGTTGCGTAAACGTACTATTACTTTCGCTGGAGATTCTAAATTCTTAGTCGGAGAGCAGGTAGAAGATACCGTCATGATGCAAGAAAACGATAAGTTGGCTGCTGAAGGTAAACTTGAGGCCCAAGGTATACCTATACTCTTAGGCATCACCAAAGCTTCGCTAGCAACCGAATCGTTTATTTATGCTGCTTCTTTCCAGGAAACAAAGAGAGTACTAACAGAAGCTGCTGTAAGCGGTAAAAC